>NZ_JAGHKN010000019.1:0-88426 GCF_023093475.1 Methylobacterium sp. 37f | reverse complement strand
TAGTCGTCCAGCGAACTGGGCAGCAACCAGGATTGCCGACGGTCCTGCCCTTCGACGAACCGACCCATGCCGACCTCCGCAGATGAGGCCGCAAGTCTACTTCAGATCGGGCTTTTGACACAGCCTCCATCCTTCTCAGACTTCGCCGCGTTCGGAAGCTCCTGTCGATAAAACGGTCGTTTTTAAGACATCAGGCATCCTCAGCGTCTGGTGCATGGCAGGCGGGGCGGAACGCTAAGAGGTGAGCCCCGCCTGCGCCTGGATCGCGGCCTTTACCTTCGCCAATCCCGCCGCCGCGATGTCGGGATAAGGACAGTCACGCGCCGCATCTCCGGCTCTGCGACGTGCTGTGTGCGGCTTCGACAGTAGCGACCCAGCGGCAATCGCCTCGAAGTAGGCGGTCCAGTATCTTGGTCCCATCGTACGCACCCCGCTCGATGATCCCTGTGATGTCGACGGCATGAGCTTTCCCCAGCGACCAGACGCGAAAGGCGTCTACATCCTATCGGACTGGTGAACGTCGTCTCAACCGTCTCGATCTCCTGATTCGATGGCCTTAACCGACCCGGAGGGCGATGACGTTCGATCCGGGTTCGCCGTGACCCACGAAGCGCCGTGACGGCCTCGGCGGGATCGGTGTCAGGATCGCGGCCGACACAGGCTGTAGCGTCGTCCCCAGGTCCAAGGCGTGCTGGAAAGCGTCAGCCACCACGGCCATCCGGTTGTTCGACGAGGCCCACGACGAACAGGAGCGGCCGGAAGCGGCGGTAGTGCGGCGTGGTTCACATTGAAGGAAGCTCCTGGGCGGCCGATGACATACACGCTTCACCGCCTCGCCCCCGGCAGCTACGATCTCATCCTCAACGGCGAGATCGTCGGCAGTGTGGTGCGTGCGGCCTCAATCGATGGCGGCGCCCCTATCTGGCAGAGGTGGCTCGGTTTGTCTGAGCAGCGACCTGGACTTGGATAAGTGGATCTTCTGCCGGTTTCAGGCCGCCGCGGGATGCGGCAGCTGGTCGAAGTAGGCTTGGTCGGGGGTCCGCCGGTCAAGGCTCGAATGGGGCCTGCGCCCGTTATAGAAAACGAGGTATCGGCCGATCGAGGCGCGAGCCGTGCTGACAGTGTCGTAGGCCCGCAGGTAGATCTCCTCGTATTTGACCGACCGCCACAGCCGTTCGACGAAGACGTTGTCGCGCCACGCGCCTCGGCCGTCCATGCTGATGGCGATCCCGGCCTCCTGCAGCACGCTGGTGAAGGCGTGGCTGGTGAACTGGGAGCCCTGGTGGTGTTGAAGATCTCCGGCTTGCCGTGCCGGACGAGCGCTTCCTCCAGAACCTCGACGCAGAAGTCAGCCTCCATGGTGATCGATAGCCGCCAGGACAGGACCCGGCGACTGAACCAGTCGATGATGGCGGCGAGGTAGACGAACCCGCGCGCCATGGGCACGTAGGTGATGTCCATGGCCCAGACCTGATTGGGCCGATCGATCGTCAGGCCGCGCAGCAGATACGGGTAGATCTTGTGCCCAGGCGTCGGTTTCGAGGTGTTCGGCTTGCGATAGAGGGCCTCGATGCGAAGGCGCTTCATCAGCGTCGCAACATGGCAGCGGCCGATCACAATGCCCTCCTTGTTCAGAAGGTCGCGCAGCATCCGGCTGCCTGCAAAGGGGAGTTCGAGATGCAGTTCGTCCATCCGCCGCATCACGGCGAGATCAGCGGCTGGGACTGGGCGCGGTAGGTAGTAGACGCTGCCCCGGCTGATCCCGAGCGCCTTGGCCTGGCCGGCGATGGGGAGATCGTGACCGCGATCGATCATCGCTTTGCGCTCAGAAGACCGGCCTTGGCCCAAGCGCGCCGGACAAAAAATCGTTGGTCAGCGTCAACTCGCCGATCTTGGCATGCAGCGTCTTCACGTCGATGGCCGGTGCCGCCTCCGGCCTGGCCACGGCTCCGAACACCCCGGCAGCCCCGTCGAGAAGCTGAGCCTTCCAAGTCGTGATCTGATTGGGGTGGACATCGAACTGCTGAGCTAGTTCGGCCAGGGTCTTCTCGCCTCGCAGGGCAGCCAGAGCTACCTTCGCCTTGAAGGCCGGGAGATGGTTCCGGCGCTGTCGCTTGCTCATCATTGCTCCTGATCCGCAGCCATCCTGGCCGCCGTCAGGCAGAAACTCCACTCAGCCCAACTGTGCAGATTCCCCGAACCACCTCTCTCCAAGCCCCTAACACGACGCTTGCGGCTTACTTCTATCATTATGTTAGCGGTCGGGGCGTGTCGCAAACGCGATCGGACCTGCGTTTAACCCCGCGTTGACCATACGGTCTGCATGGCGCCTTCTGAACCGGAGGCCACCCATGATCCTGTCCGCCATCGCTGCGAAGCTCAAGCAGCGCGCCCAGCGCGACTTCAGGGGCCGGCACTACGAAGCGGCGCTCATCATCCAGGCCGTCGCCTGGTACTTGCGTTACCCGCTGAGCTATCTTGACATTGAGGAGCTGTTCTGAGGAACGCGGGGTCGAGGTGGATCACTCCACGCTGAACCGCTGGGTCCTGGCCTACGCACCGCTGATCGAGAAGCGGCTGCGCCAATTTCGCAAGCCGCACTGCGGGTCGATCCGGATCGATGAGACTTACATCAAGGTGCGTGGTGAGTGGCGCTACCTCTACCGAGCCGTCGACAAGCACGGCAATCCCGTCGACGTCCTGCTGACCGCCCACCGGGATCTCGACGCGGCCAAGCGCTTCTTCCGCAAGATGCTTTCGGCTGAGCCTCTCTTTGCTCCGGACCGTGTTGGTACCGATGGCGCCGGCACCTACCCGCCGGCCATTGCTGAAAGCCGCAAGGAGGGTCTACTGCCCCGCATGCCGCTCCACTACGTCACGAAGCACCTACAGCAGGGCATCGAGAGCGATCATTTCAGGGTCAAAAAGAACATGCCGCGGATCGGCGGCTTCCAGTCCTTCCACACGGCTCGGCGCACGATCCAAGGCTTCGAAGCCATGCTCTGGCTGCGCAAGGGCTTCGGCTTCGCCGGCGCGTGGACGGTCCGCGAACAGAACCAGCTACTCGGGTTCTGCTTCGGACTTCAGGCGGTTAACAAAACCTGAAAACGCGCGAGATCCAGCCTCGGATGCGGCCCGCGGCACGGCTTGCGACAAGCCCCGCCTACCTCGCCGACGTCATCACCCGCATCGTCGAGGGCCACCCCCAGCGCCGTCTCGACGACCTGCTGCCATGGGCCTACCCAGCCATGCCAGCCCTCAAAGCCGTGGCCTGAAAACAGCGCTTACCCTATGCCAAGCCACTCCATGATTGCTTCTGGCTTTGATGCTGACCGTCCGACGCCGCTACAGGGATAACCATATCGCTGTCCGCTACGCTTACCCAATGACCTTGCTCTCATCGCAAGGTGTATAGTCTCTGGAGCGTGTTTTAAAATTAGGCGATGAACAGCGGTAATTAAATAAATCTCTCGGAAAATCTCAAATTACTATATGTTAATTAAAGAATTAGTCTAAAGATGAGTGGATTACTTTTTGTTCACATTTTTGTGGAACAATCTTGGATACCTTCTAGTAACCTCGTTGGATATTCAGAGAAGCTGCAGCATAATGGTCAATATTAATGTCGGCGTCATCACGGATGGCAATGAGGGTGACGCCGTTGTGGGCGTTCTGAATGGCGGAGTAGTAGCCACAAATGACACAGTCGGCGGACTTAGTGGCACATATTTTTCCGCTTATAAAACCAGCTTCGCATACTACAATGTGAAAATTACCGCTTCAGGCGGTGGGACTTTCGACGTTGGATCGATTTATGGTGTGAATGCTGGCAGTGGACCAGACACACTTTTATTTCAGGGCTTGGGATTTTCAGATCAGGTCCTATTTACTCAAACGGTAACTTACAACCCTACTGACGTTAACAACAGCTTCTCATCCCAGCTAACGACCCTCAATTATACCGGCATCACAACCCTCAAGGTTTATGCCATCAATAATTCTGGGCAGCCTTTCTATTTTGATAGTCCTGACTTCGGTCTTATTTCGGCAAGTGGTACAGATACAACGCCACCTACAGTAATTAGTATTGCTGGGCCGTCAGGGCTCACAAATGCAGCAAGTCTTAGCTACACAGTTTCTTTTTCTGAAACTGTCAGTAACGTGACGGCCGGCGCCTTCACGCTTCACGACGTCAACGGGAACGTCGTAGTGGGAACGATTGGCACGCCAATCTCGTCTGATGGCGGCATCACCTACACGGTGGCCGTCTCTGGCCTGACCAGCGAAGGCGCGGTCCACCTCGACTTGAACGCCTCGGGCACCGGCATTCAAGACATTGCCGGCAATGCGCTCGCGGGCGGTGCCACTGGGACGAGCGTTATTCTCGACCATATGGCACCTGCGATTACCTTGGCACTCTCGGCCGATACCGGCCTGAACAACCACCCCCTCCTAACGGATGCGGCGAGCGGTGCGCTCGTCCTCAACGCGGCCGAGTTCGCACAGGCCCTACGCTTCGGCGGAACGGTGAGTGATGCCAATCTCGGTACTCCGAGCGGAGCCGTCGTTACCATTACGGCTGCCGATGGTCATGCTGTTCCCCCTCACGTCGTGCCCTTGCAGGGCGACGGCACCTACGCATTCCGCGTCGATGCACCTGGCACGGTTGGCGGCGTCAACCCGAGCATCGCGTCAGCTCTGACGGACGGTACCTACACCGTTGTCGCCTACACGCAGGATGCGGCCGGGAATATTGCCCAGACGGCACCAACGACCCTGATCGTGGACACCACGGCGGATGTCGGGGCTGATGCAGGGCTCAGCCTCGATGGGACTACCGATTTTCTGATCAACGCAGTCGAGGCGCGCACGGTCAGTTTTATCGTCACAGGCCTTGATGCCGACGCTACGGCCATCGCGACCTTCACGGATGGAACGCACACGGTCACGGCGAACGTCGTGGCGAACGGCACGGGCACGGTGGACCTATCCGGGTTCAACGGCACGGTGACCTCGTCGCTCGCCATCACGGACGTGCACCAGAATGTCGCTTCTGCGGTCGGCAGCACCGTGCTGGTCGACACCCTTGCCCCCTTTGAACCCGCGGGCTTGGCCGACATCGCGATCCGCAACGGCTTCGTTAACGCGGCTGCCAACACGCCCGCACAGACACTGACGGGAACGGCCCAGGCGAGCAGCGTCATTACGGTCTACGATGGTGCGACGGCACTCGGCGCCGTTGTAGCTGATGCCACGACCGGACGCTGGACCTTCACCCTTGGCGCCCTGGCAGAGGGGCAGCATGCTCTCTCGGCCGTCGCCACGGATCCTGCGGGTAATACTGGCACCGTGAGCCGCACGCTCGCCTTCGCAGTCGACACGCAGGCCCCCGGCGCGCCAAACTTGGCATTGACCCACGATACGGGTGCCAGCGCTACGGACGGCATCACGCGGGATAGCGCGATCACCCTAGTTCCCAGCGAGGTAGGCGGAACGCTGACCTACACGGTCGATGGTGCGATCGTGGCGGCCTATGATCTCGCGAGCCTCGCCCAAGGTGCGCACACCATCGCGGTCACGCACACGGATGTGGCCGGCAATGTCTCGGCCGCTACCAGCCTCGGCTTTACGCTCGACAGCATCGCGCCGAGTGTGCAGGCAGACACCCTGTCAGCTCGTGGCCTGTCCGCGCCTCTCACGGGCAATCTGCTCGCCAACGATACAGATGCTTCGCCTCTCCATCTCGACAGCCTACAGTTCGGCACCGGCCCTGCCATCAGCGTACCAACATCCGGTACGGCGCAAATCGCCGGAGCGCACGGCATCCTGACGATCGCGGCGGACGGCAGCTACAGCTACCACTCGACCTCGGCCGGGCACGACGTGTTCACCGAAACCGTGATGGACGCGGCCGGCAATGCGAGCCAGACCGCGCTGACCCTCAACGTGGATCATACGCAGGAAGCCACCTTCCGGTTCTTCGACACGAAGAGTGGGGGGCACTTCTTCACGGCGAGCGCGGACGAGGCGGCCCAGGTGCGTGCCAGCATGCCGAGCTTCGTTCAGGAAGGCATCGCCTGGACGACACCGGACAAGGGTACGGACACGGTCGACGTGTTCCGGTTCTACGACACGAAGACGGGAGACCATTTCTTCACCGCCGATGTCAGCGAGCGAGATGGGCTCATCCAGAGCGGGTCGAGCTACCACTACGAGGGCGTCGCGTTCGAAGCCTTCGCGAACGAGGGTGCAAGCGGTACGGCGGCGGTGGAGCGCTTCTTCAACGTGCAGACGGGCCAGCATCATTATGCGCTGGCCGGGGAGGCGGACAGCATCCGTCACGGTGCGGCGGGCGGCGGCTGGGTCGACGAGGGCAAGGCCTTCGTCGTGCAGGTTGCGCCTCATGATCTGATGGCCTGACCATGCTCGTTCCGTAGCGGGGCATCCGGCAGCTCATCCATTAAGCGGACTAGCTTCGTCGATTAGAGAGCGGCCGGGGGAAACCCTGGCCGTTTTCGTTTGGGCTGAGGCTTATAAGAAGCCGCTGCCGCTGTGATCCCTGAAGGCATTGGCTCGGCGGATGTACCCGACGACGGTTCGGGGGTCCCGGTGCCCGCTTTGATCCATGATCCGCGCGAGATCCGCGCCCCTCTCGGCCGCTGTCGTGATGTACCCGGCCCTTAAGGAGTGCGCTCCGAATGTCGAGGCATCGAAGCCAGCGACCTTCGCATACCCCTTGATGATGTCCGCAACAGCCTGGGTCGTGAGACGCGGTGGAGGGGCAGGCTTGGCCGCTTCACGCACCCGACCCGAGCGGGACACCGGCTGGAACACCGGACCTTCGCTGATCCCGGCTGCCTCGAGCCATTCGCGGACGAGGGCGACCGGGCGGATGAAGCGGCCATGCGGGATGGCCCTCTCGAAGCCCCTACCCTCCTGATGTAATTTTGAACACTGTACAAAATCTATGGGCTTCTATTGTGGCTTTAATCCCTGCGAGCCTAGCCGCCGCAGGAGATCGATGAGGCCAGAAGTAAGAACGAACTGATCCCCTTTCATAGCGTTCCTAGGTCCCAACCAGGAGAACACCCGACATGAGAACTTTTTACGCGGTGGCGGTCGTAGGTTTAACGCTTCTGGGTTCAATGGGCTCAGTCTCGGCTCAGCCCTATGGGGGCCGAGATAACGGAGATCGTGATCGTAGTTCCCGCGACCGCGGCGGGAATTATGGAGATCGCGACTACGATCGAGGACGTGGCAGTCGGGACCGCGAAGATAATGACGGCTATCGTGATCGTAGCTCCCGTAACCGAGACGACGACGACCATGGACGTGGCCGCAGGGATCGCAGTGAGGACCAAGGCTTCGACGAGCGCGAGTACCTGCGATGTAATCCCGACGTCCGCCAAGCCGTGGAGCAAGGTAAAATGCCCTCGGGTGCGGTCCACTACCGGACGTTTGGTCGTAAGGAAGGGCGCCGTCCCGGGTGCTGAAATGTAACCTGAGATGTACCTGTCCGCAGAAGTCACATCTGCGGACAATTCAACTTAATTGCAAGTAATATAATTATATTAATATTTGTAACAATACACTATACTTTTAGTGGGCATGTAATTTGTCGCTTTTCATTGCGTCCAAAGGTTCTATAATGGAATTCTCCTGACGCCATCTCGCCTCGTTTTACAGCCCGACGGACATCAGGATTACATCGTAAGTACTCGTCCTCGTCGAACTCAGCGTCAGGCTCCTCTTGCGACCCGCGACCCCATTGGCGTCCCTGGTCATCATCGTCGTACCTGCCACTGCGCTGACGGTCCCGATTTTCGTCGTACCCGCGACTACGTTCCCTTGGCCGATCATCATCATCGTAGCTGCGATCGCGCCTACCATAGTCTCGCCTCTCATAGCTGCGATTGCCATACTCACGCTCCTCGTAGCCGTCGTCACGGCTATCTCGCTGAGCCAAGGCTGCGTCCACCGCACCCAGAAGACTTAGACCTACGAGTGCTGTGACCCAGAGCGTTTTCATTTCGGCATCCTACTTATGTGTCGTCAAACGTGTGGGATGCCCATTCCAGTTCAACGGCCAAGCATAATTTTCAATGGACTAGCTTGGCCGTCACATGGGCGAGCTGCGCTCAGTGTCTCAGGTTCACACCTTGTCAGCCGCAGGTGCGACGATAACGGCGGCAGTTGCCCTGGCCTTCCTCACCATAACGATCCCTGTTCTCGCAAGCGTCGCGAAGCTCGCGGCACATCCGACGATAGCGGCGCTCTTCACGCTCTTCACGGAAACCGCGCCCATCATCAACTTCCACACCGCCAGGGCCGAACCGGAAACCCTGCGCAAAGCTGGAAGTATCTTGGAGCAGCAACCCACCAAGGGCCGCCGTCACGAGCAGGATTTTACGCATTAGAAGCTCCATATTCCTTGGGCTATTGAGGCAAGGAGCCAAACGCCCGGCTGCCAAGAACGGTTCGTTCAGCTGCACGACACTCCCACACTTAGGCTTGAACGCTCGTTGGAGATGACTGCATGGTCCTCCAGCACGTCCTACAGTTTGTTCAAAAAAACCGCCGCTACCATTGTACAAAAAACGACCGTTTCCCTGACGCTAAAACCAGTTAGGAAACGCTGCTCGGAAATCAAAAGCTCAGGATTTTGAACGTGACGCGGCCGAGACGATGCGGATCGGTTCGCTTAAGCCGCAGTATGGAAGCAGCATATGCGTGCGTCTGCTGGCATCATAGAGCCAGTTGCTCATCATGAACCGATAAACCGGCGTGACGGAAGCGCTAAGGCTGCCATCACGCCCGCGAGGCGCTTTGCCCGCTCTGTTGGTCTCGTACCCTGCTCAGAGAACCAGCGTGGCGCCGTCCTCGGGAGCGTAGAAGGCGATGCCCTCGAATTTATAGGTTTGGTTGGTGGCGATCACTTGGTCGCGTTCACCTTCAGACGCGGTGAAGAAATGCCCGCCGGTCTTCGTGTTGAAGAAGCGGTACACCTCTTCCGTGGCTGCACCCTGGTCGGCTGTGAAATCGTAGAAGCCGATCCCTTCCAGCTTGTAGTCGCGGTTGGTGGCAATCACTTGGTCGCGCTCACCTTCCGAAGTGGTGAAGAAGTGGCCACCCGTCTTCGTGTTGAAAAAGCGATACACTTCCTCCGTAGCTGCGCCCTGGTCAGTGGCAAAGCCACCAAAGCCGGTTCCTTCCGGCCGAAGATCTGAGCGGGTGGCTTGCACCTGTGCCGCCTCACCGTCCGAGATCGTGAAAAAATGTCCGCCAGTGTTCGTATTGAAGAACCGATGTACGCCGTCCGCCACCACGGTCGTTCCGCCGGGAGTCACGGTATTGACACTGAATGTTACTTCCCCAGCACTGCCAGCATTTCCGGCGGCGTCCGCGTAGCTACCCTCTGCGAACGAGACACGGCCCTGACTATTAAAGTTAATGGCTGGCGTGAACAAAGCCGTATATGTATCAGCATCCACGGTGGCGAAGTTACTCACCGAGCCGCCAGTGGCCGTGAGGTCGGTTGCGGCAAACCCGGTAACGGCCTCGCTGAACTGGAACGTCAGCGAGGCTGTCTCGCCAGCGGTGAGATGGCGGTCATTGACTGATAGCGCCGCCGTTGGAGCCAGTACATCTGGGTCACCGCCCCCGGACGGACTTGTCGAGAAAGTCAGCGTGTAGTTACCATGATAGCCATTACCGTTCCCTGTTCCGGGAGTCGAACTAATCAATAATTCGAGAACGTCGTTAAAAACCATATTAGGGTTTATAGTTTTTCTAAGCATCACAGAGCCGCTGCCCGAAATCGACTCAGTAAAAGATAATGATTGAGTTCCGCCTAATCCTGAATTCTCATATGTGTATTCTTCTTGACCGTAGGATAAAGTGATTGTTCCGGGCGAATCAAGTTGGTAGTTCAAATAAACCTTGTCCGTCGGCATCAAAGATCCGACTGAATCCTGGGTCCCACCGACAATATCAAATACAAAGGTATCGGCCCCATCAGGGGACGAAGAAAAATTAACACTTCCACGAAGGCTCCCTGTCACCGAACTGTTTTTATTGAGTAAGGGCACATTATTCTGGAAGTTAGCATCAGATGACCGGTCATTGTACGAGGATACTGCTGTAGAGGGCACAATCGGCATCAAAGTCTCCAATTCATCAAACTGATAGTATGGAACCAATGAAAGTTTCAGTACAAGTCGCCGCAATAATGAGACGATAAAATGACGTCGACCCTGTTACGAGGGAAAGTTGGCTAATCTTTTCGGCTGCATCAATAGAAAGGCTCCTTCATCTAGCAATGCAATCACGTATCAGCAGCCCTGCCAGATTCGTCGGATTAAGGACCATTTTTCTGACATATAAACTATTACGAACGGCTGATAGGAATTCAAAATCCCACGTTATGGGCCCGTGCATCTTCAAACCAAGGCGGAGCTGGTCTGATAGGTCACTTCGTGCAAGCAGCGCGGTCCTATAACTACGGCCCAAGGAAGCCGGCAGCTCGCAGGGAACCTATAAGAAGACGTGATTGTAGCGGGAAAGCTACAACCACATCCGTGGGGAGCTTTCCAGCTCTGTCGATCTCTTATCTCGCTCAGATGACGAGGGTAGCGCCGTCTTCGGGGGCGTAGAAGGCGATCCCCTCGAACTTGTAGGCTTGGTTGGTGGCGATCACCTGATCGCGCTCAGCCTCGGACGCAGTAAAGAAGTGGCCGCCTGTCTTCGTGTTGAAGAAACGATATACTTCCTCCGTGGCTGCGCCCTGGTCGGCTGTGAAATCGTAAAAGCCAATTCCTTCCAGTTTGTAGTCACGGTTGGTAGCAATCACCTCATCGCGCTCGCCTTCGGACGTCGTAAAGAAGTGCCCGCCGGTCTTCGTGTTGAAGAAGCGGTACACCTCCTCCGTGGATGCGCCCTGATCGGTAGCAAAGCCGCCAAAGCCAGTTCCCTCAGGCCGTAGGTCGGGCCGGGTTGCTTGTACTTGCGCGGCTTCACCGTCCGAAATCGTAAAGAAATGACCACCTGTCTGCGTGTTAAAGAACCGGTATACCCCGTCTGCTTCCACGGTTCCCCCCGGGTTGGTCGTTGTACTCACACCAATCGTAATCTGTCCTGCCTTGCCGGTATCTCCTGCAGTATCTGTATAACTGCCAGACGTAACTGATATCCGTGCTTCACCATTAGAATCAATATTTGGTGTAAAAACCCCCGTGTAAGTATCGGCGTCTATGCTTGTAAGATTACTAAATGTTCCGCCACTGGTGGAAACATCGCCTGCGGTGAAGCCCGTGACGGCTTCGCTGAACTGAAAAGTCACTACAGCGGTCTCGCCAGCAACAAGATGCTCATCGCTTACAGTCAATGACACGGTCGGAGGCGTTGATAGAGGCACCACCAAAGTTGCTTGGATTGTGCTGATAATACCGTTGGAAGAGCTTCCCGTCCCAGAAAAGGTTGTTCCATCATCTGTTGCAGAATATGGAATTACGACAGTGCCTAGGGACAAAGAACGGACGGTAATAGATATTCCAGATATGTTGCCAGAATTATCTATGCTTCCATCTCTCAATGAGCCCTGCGAAGAAAATGGAAGATCAATTAATCCATTTTTATCAATAGTGAAAGTTATTGGATCTGTGTAATCGAATTCTGCGCAGTAAGTATGGATTGTACCAGTATAAGTTCCAGCGTATGCCATGCTAATTCCTCCAACAAATAGCTTTAGTTGATTTTGTTGATCCGATTGGCATTTAAAAAAACTCACAGCGTATTGTGAATTATAAATTGCCCACTGGTCTTCACCCATTTGGGTGATGCAGAATGTGGCAATGTGAATTTTCAGAATATGATTGATTTTCAGTGAAGTTTAACGGGTAGTCCCGGACGCCGTGCTGCCTATCGCATCCTGAAAGACTTAAATCCGTGTCTTAGATGCGTGGATGTTCGGTATGCCGAACAGATCGGCGCTGTAAGTTTTACGATCGTTTTATCGACACCGAGTTCAGCGCAACGATCGGGGACCCATCCTCGAAGGCGCGGATGTCGGGAAAGCCTGACTGATTTTCTATTGTCGGATAAACGGTTTTTTTCGAGTCCCGACATGATGTCCAGCGACCGACTGTATCGAGCCCCGGCCTGCATCGTCGGATCGAACGTGCGAATGAGGTTCCCTCAGCTTTCATTGCACCCATGGGAGCTACAAAGGTCTGGAGGCTGTTGGCTATGCGCTGGACTGAAGTCACCGTAGAGTCACCGGCTGGTCACCTTCCGAGGACGGCCATAGGAGAGAAGAACCTCGGCCTGCTTCGGCGGGCCTTTTTCGTTTCTGTCAGTCAGTCAAGGCGGGAGCGAAGTGACCCATCGTTCCGACGCATTAACGACTCCTTGTTCATCAAAGAATTCTTGCGAAGACAGCGTTAGGCAGAAATTAAATTTGTGCCTTAAAATGGTCGCAACGAAGCGGCTGAGGGAGGCAGGTATCAGAGCGCTAGTCCTGAACATCGCGTATCAGACGTGGCAGCTAGACCGGTTCATCGCGGAGGCTGAGAAGGTAGCCTCTACATTGTCACTTGAGATCATGAACTTGATTGAGTCGAATGCAGACGCACGACCGGAGATAGACCGATTTTCCGTTCTATCTGAAAAGCTTCTTGACCTTCGTTATGAGCGCGCCACGATAGATAGTGTACTCTCAGAAATACCTGAACTTATGTGTGCTTGAAGGTCGTAGATCAGCACATCACCAAGCTGCAAGCTGTCCTCGAAGGAGCATAGCTTGGAATCGTTGGTTTCTAATACTCTGAATGAATTCGTTGGCTTCGGTATCCATGCTCTTTTCACGAAGGACCTGCACAACACGTTCCATGCAATCGACCAGTGATTCTATGACATCGAGTTTATTGCGGAGAATGTCGGCAGAACTGGACTGGTCTACCCTCATCGGAACGCCTTCGAACTGGTGAATATATTCCACCCTAATACCGATAGAATTAATAGATGATGCAATATCGCTTCGAGGTCGAACCAAGCGTGACAACCTGACGGGTTATGCGGTGGGACGCATTCGTCATAGGATTGCGCGATGGTCTTCCGAGGGCCATCACGTCCCATCACGAACCTTGGCCCGCTTCGGCGGGCCTCTTTCGTTTCATCCCAACGAAGCAGGCTTCCTCTCGATGGGTATAATCCGTCTAAGGTGTTCGTGAACGATTTCGGTTGAGAAGGGCTTCGGGATGAAGCACGCAGTGTCCGGCAAATCGCCCGGACCGGGAGTTTGTAGACCTGAAGTGACAACGATGCTGAGGTTTGCGTGATCCGAGGCGGCCATCCGTGCCAACGCGAATCCGTCGTGACGTCCTTCTAGATGTACGGCAGTGAACAGAAGGGCCAACTCTCGGCCGTGTACGTCCAAGAGCCGGATAGCGTCTTCACTCGACGGAACGTCTAGGACCCGGAAACCTGCCTCCTCAAGGATGGTTACGGTGTCCAGCCGAACCAACTTATGCGCCTCGACAACCAGGGCAAACGGGGCGTGGGATAAGCGGGGCCGGTCCATAGAGCAGCTACGTTCAGGAGCGAGAAAGGCTCCCGCGAGAGCTTCAATCCTCTGCGACTTCCATCAGAGCCAGCAGAATTTCAGGGCGAGCGCCGCGTCATCGGATCGGCCATAATCCAGTGAACGTCATCGAAGCCAGATAGACGGCTTTACCATCCTCGTCTGTGATCAAGACCGTGGAGGTCTGACGTTTGCCATCCTTCGGCACTTCGTCCAATGCGATTGCCGGTAGAAGCTTTTACGCTTCGAGAATGGCAGCGTGCACGTCATTGCAAACAATGCCTTCGTCGTCGCGATGGTGGTTGCTGTCGTGCACGTCTCAGAAGAACCGCGTCATCTCAGCATTCGTCTTGTACTCCTGTATCCGAAACTTGCATATGTTCGGATCGTTCATTTCAGAGCCACCGCATGTGTAGGGTGGCATTACGCTTCCGTTTTCCTCTGAGAGGGCACCAATCGGTTGATCAGCGCTCGCTGACTTCACCCTGCGAATTCATCCAGAAAGGTGTCGGTAACCGGCTCCGGGGGTGCAAGCCCTACGCCGATAAGCCTCTTACTGTTGGGTAGGTAGAGATCGTGGATGACGACGTGACGGCGGTCAAATCACTACTCGACCAAAACTCGCATATCAGTTGAGTCGCGGGCGAACTTAAACGCGGTGTTAACGGGTGCAGCACGATGATGAGAAGCTGGCGTCCGACTATTCAGTCTGGGCTGAAGCGTACGGCGCAGGCGCGATGTATTAACATCGTGCGAGAGTTTCCGAAAGTATCTCACAATGCTCTTCAGTCGCATCCATCATCCAACGACGGAAGACAGCGCGAAACTTGCTGCCCTTGAACGCTCCCAGGGGGTGATCGAATTCGACCTTGATGGAACTGTCCTTCGTGCCAACGAGAACTTCCTGTCGGTGCTTGGTTTCAGCGCGCAGGAGGTGGTTGGTCAGCACCACCGACGCTTTGTCGAGCCCGCCGTGCAGGACAGTCGCACATACGCTGAGTTTTGGGAGAAGCTGCGGGCTGGTGAGTTCCAGGCCGGTCAGTTCAAGCGCATCGGCAAGGATGGCCGGGAAGTCTGGATCGAGGCGTCCTACAACCCGATGTTCGATCGTCGGGGCAAGCCCTACAAGATCGTCAAGTTCGCTTCCGACATCACACGGCAGAAGTTGCTTGATGCGGATCGTAAGGGGCAGATCGAGGCCATCCACAAGGCTCAGGCCGTCATCGCCTTCAATCTCGATGGCACTGTCATCGAGGCCAACGAGAACTTCCTGTCGGTGGTTGGCTACACGCCGGCTGAGATCGTCGGTCAGCACCATAGGATGTTCGTAGATCCTGCGTTGGGCGATAGCCCTGGTTATGCGGCCTTCTGGACCAAGCTGCGCCAGGGTGAGTACCAGAAGGGTCAGTTCAAGCGCATCGGCAAGGATGGTCGTGAGGTCTGGATCGAGGCTTCCTACAATCCCATCTTTGACGCGAGCGGGCGTCCCTACAAAGTTGTGAAGTTTGCGACCGATATCACAGCGCAGATCGCCTTGTTGGCTGACCTCAAGTACCTGATCGAGCAGAACTTTTCCGAGATCGATGGCGCTATTTCTCGGTCCTCGCAGGAGGCAATATCGGCGACGCAGGCAGCGGGAAGTACGGCCAACAACGTGCAGACTATGGCCGCCGCCTCCGAGCAACTGGCCGCCTCCGTCAACGAAATCTCCCACAGCATGAGTAAGGCCCGCATCGCGACGGATGATGCGCATGCGCAAGTGGCGGCAGCGGGTGCGGTCAGCCAGAAGCTTACAGCGACCGCAACGGCGATGAGCGGCATCGTGGCCCTAATCCAGACGATTGCCAGCCAGATCAACCTGCTGGCCCTCAACGCGACCATTGAGGCGGCTAGAGCCGGCGAGGCGGGGCGCGGTTTCGCTGTGGTGGCGCAGGAGGTCAAGAACCTCGCAGCCCAGGCAGCCCGTGCTACGGGGCAGATTTCAAGTGAGATCGACAGCGTACAAGCCGCCTCGGATCAGGTCGTTGCTTCGCTCGAAATGATTCAGGGGTCGGTGGAGACCATGCGCGACTACGTTGTCAGCACGGCTGCTGCGGTTGAGGAGCAGAGTGTGGTGACGCGCGAGATGTCATCGAGCATGCAGGGGGCAGCCGAAGCGGTTCGATCGATTTCACAGAACGTACTAACGATTTCGGCATCCATCAACGAGGTCTCACAAGCCGTCGACACGACGAAGGAGGCTGCTCGTGTGCTCGCTCGATGAGAATGCGAGCGACGTAGCGCGGAATTGTATGATCGAACGTTGGACAGTGATAGCAAGAGGAGCGGGATCTCATGATGCCTGCCAATGACCTGCTTACTGCCCCGGACGTTGTTAGGATACGACGAACGCTCCAAGCGAGCCTAGCGAAGCTCATGGAAGCGCAAGAACATCTCAAAGGGCAGATCACCTCCCTTACTTCGATCGAGCAACAGGTTAGGCTTCTGGCACTCCGTGAGAGCAGCCGTTGCCTCAATGATCAGGCCGATCTTGAAGAGCTTCAATACCTGCGTGACCTTCAAGAGCAAACAAACGCTAATTTTTGCCACATGCATCAGAGCTATGCTGCCCTCAGCGCTCAGATTGCAAAACTCATGATGCAGCACGAATGGCTCTATGAGGCAACTTTCGCCCAAGGTGGTAGTGGACCTAAATACTGAGAATATAATTGATAGTTATAGTCAGCAACTGTCTGTTCATTGAGTGTTGCCTCAATTTGATAATTGGATTATTTTTTCAGATAATATTGATAGGTTGCAATGTCATCAACGGATACGATCTGGATCAGCAGTCTACTGCATTTGAACGAAAGTATCGTCGCTGCCCAAGTTCGCCTCAGTGCCCAGGCCGGTCGTATTATGGATGCATTGGAAATGCGAGAGGATATCACCGAAGAGGAAGGATTATTCGGTGCCTATCGGGACAAGCTTCATCTTCTGCGCCTAGCCCGCGACGCGATGCTGTCTCAGGTCGAAGAATGAGCATCACCTAAGCACCTTCTGATCTAGTACTAATTCTGTATTGAGAGCACGTGGGACTTCCCTGTGACCTCAAATGATAAAGCGAGGCCATGATCGCGGAGGGGTAGAGCCTCGATGTTGAGGTATGTATCTCCACTGGCCGCCCCTGGGCTATGCAGAGTATCAAATTCGCCATATGGTTGAGTTGGGTTCCTCCCAGGACCTTCTCGACGCTCGAAGGAAACTTGGCCCGCTCTAGCGGGCCATTTTTTTGTGGATCAAAGGCTTGACCTAAGAAGCTGCCCCTCGGAGATCGCCAACAGCGCTGTAGTCAAACCGGAGCCTAGGGTTATATCCGAACGAACGTAACTCTAAAAAGCAACCCCTTAGTGACTGTGCGCCAAAGAGGCAACCTGAGGGCGCATTTTCTGTTCCATCATTGTTCTATAGATTCGCCTAAACTCGCCATTCAGTTGAGTTTTGTACAGAAGATGCATCAAACATTAAGTTCTGTAGCGCGATCCTGGCAGCGCCATTTTTCCGGCGAACAACCATGCGCGAGCGATGATGTCGCTAAGTAAGGCGTTTGATGTACCATTTGTCGTCCAACGAGCTTGAACGCCTTGCAGTCCTACGGGGATTGAAGGTGCTCGACACACCCGCCGAGAAACATTTCGACGCGGTATGTCGTACAGCGCAAGCTCTGTTTTCAGTGCCAATTGCTGTCATTGCGCTGATGGATGAGGATAGGCATTGGTTCAAAGCTCGATTAGGCACCGAAGTCGATCAGCTACCGCGTGATGTCGCATTCTGTAATCACACTATTTCGTCAGACAATGTTCTTGTTATTCAAGACACGCTTGATGATCCACGTTTCTCGGAAAATTCGCTTGTCACGGGTGCGATATGTCATCGTTTCTATGCCGGCGCACCACTGATTTTGCATCCCGGTATCCGTATCGGAACGATTTGTCTGATGGATACTCAGCCGCGCTCGTTTTCTCCCGATCAGGTTCGGCAACTTGAAGATTTAGCGGATATTGTAGTTGCTCACCTGCGTCTTCATGAAGCCCGTAACCAGATCTCCCAAGATCTGGAAGTGGTTCGATCTGCACAAACGAAGCTACGAGAAGCCGCCGATTACCAACTTCTCGTAGAGCAAGTGGGCGGCATTGGCTATTGGCGATATGATCTTCAGTCTCGGAAGGCTGCTTGGTCTCCAAGTATGCGAAGGCTTGCAGGATATGACATCGTAGATGATAAAATTCCGCTTGATGACGTCCTAAAGTTTTTACATCCCAATGATCGTTCTGATTTGCTTGCAGGAGCTAGCATCAATGTCGCGAGTGAGTTGCTAGCTCCTATAGCACCGTTCGACCGACAGCGACGCCTTGTAAGAGCGGATGGCGAGGTGCGGACTGTGATCTCGCGGGGCTTACCGCAACATGACGAAAGCGGAGCGGTCGTCGCGCTCCTCGGTGTGTGTGTCGATATCACCGATCTTGTACGTTCCGAAGATCGGTTGCGCGATGTCAGCAATCTCCTGCGTCTCACGCTAGAGAACATGGACCAGGGCATCCTCATGGTCGGTGCTGACAACCGCATCCGCATTCATAATCAGAAAGCCCGAGCCCTTCTCGGTCTATCAGAAGATTTGCTCCATGAAGGCGCACGGTTCGATGTTCTGCGTCAGCATCAGATCGACACCGGCGAGTACGACAAGGCGGATGCTGAACTTCAGCAATGGTTGAAGAGCGATGGCCGTGAGACGGAAGCAATCACTTATGAGCGGGAGCGCCCGAACGGCATTGTGATTGAGGTGCGCTCGACGCCTTTGTCAACTGGCGGTTTGGTTCGGACCTTCACAGACATAACCGAGCGTAAGCAAAGGGAGGCCGCCCTTCGTGTGGCTGAGGCAGAGTATCAGAGCCTCTTTCAGAACGCTGTTGTGGGGGTCTATCGGGCCAATCTCGATGGAACCATCGTGCGGGCAAATCAAGCTCTGGCAAGCCTCCACGGGTATGCTGACGCGGGTATTGCAATAGCGTCACAGGATGATTTTACTCACGACTGGTATGTCGATCGTAACCGCCACCAAGGGTTTATGCGAGTCATACTTGAACAAGGGAGGATCGATGACTTCGTCTCGGAGGTGACCAGCCAAGCGACTGGCGGGACGATTTGGCTCTCGGAAACAGCTTGGTTGGTACGTGATGCGCAGGGAAGCCCACTCTACTTCGAAGGCACAGTAGCGGACGCGACAGCACGAAAGCGAGCCGAGGCGCAGATCGAGCACATGGCTTTGCATGATGCTCTGACGGACTTGCCGAACCGTCGACAATTCCAAGAGCGCCTATCACAGGAACTCGCGACAGCGCAGAGGCAGGGTAGCCATATCGCCGTCCTGTGCTGCGACCTTGATCGTTTCAAGACAGTTAACGACACCTTCGGGCATCCGGCTGGGGACACCCTGTTGCGTACTTTGGCCGATCGTATGCGGCGGTCTCTCCGACAGGGCGATACCGTTGCTCGTCTGGGCGGGGACGAATTTGCGATTATCCTGCTCGGTCGGAGCAATCCGCATGGCGTGAGTGCGGCTGCACGACGCCTCGTACAAATCATTGGGCAACCCGTGGATGTCGGCGGTCATCTTACAAGCGTTGGCGTCAGTGTCGGGATAGCGATCGGGCCGGACGACGGTGATCAAGCCGATTCCCTGTTCAAAAATGCAGATATCGCTCTTTACCGAGCCAAAGAAGCCGGTCGGCAGACATGCTGCTTCTATGAGGCGGGTATGGATATGGCAGTCACATCTCGCAATCTGCTCGAAATTGACATGAGGGATGCCGTCCGCGCTGGCAGCTTCTTGTTACACTACCAACCGGTCATCGATCTTGAGAACGATACCCTTAGAGGTTTTGAGGCCCTGTTGCGATGGCCGCATCCCGTAAGAGGGTTGGTCTCGCCCGTCGACTTCATCCCATTGGCTGAAGAGACAGGTCTCATCGTCGAGATTGGTGCCTGGGCGCTACTTGAGGCGTGCCGAGAAGCGGCATCGTGGCCCGGTGATCTTCGAGTCGGCGTCAACGTCTCAGCCGTACAGTTTCAGGAAGCGGATTTTGAGCAGCATGTTCTTCAAGCCCTCACCAACTCAGGCCTCGCTCCGGGGCGCTTGGAACTAGAAATTACAGAGAGTGTACTGGTAAAAAATGCCGAGTCAGTAATTGCGTGTCTTCATCGGTTACGAAAAATGGGCGTTAGGCTTGCTATTGATGATTTTGGCACTGGTTATTCGTCGCTCAGCTATTTGTGCCAATTTCCATTCGACAAAATTAAGATTGATCAATCGTTCATTCAAGAATCTTGTGCCTCCACCTCTGGAGCAATTGTCCGTGCGGTGGTTGGATTAGGGAAGCAGCTTGGAGCTACGATTACGGCCGAGGGTGTCGAGACACAAGCACAATTAGACTGGGTTCGAAGTGAAGGTTGCTGTGAGGTTCAAGGCTATATTTTTGGAAAACCGTTGTCTCCACAACCCACAAGGGAAATAATCGGTCAGAACGGCGGAGTAATCAGTTTAATTGCACCCTAAAGCGATTTTGTTGATGTGGGTATAGATGGATTTCGATGTAAATTCGCAAATCATAAACGGCTATCCAGCGTGTAAGTGAGCCTTTAGGGAGACTGGGTTCAAAGTTTCAAATCCATCAGCCGGAAGATCGTAATTTAGGCTGCTCCAGAGCGAATGATATCATGACTTATGGCCGAGATGCCCAATTGAACGTCCTTATTGAGCCGGTGGGCAGTGCTCCAAAACTTTGGGCTTGGGCCATCTACCGTGGTTCCGATCGCTTCTTAATCCTACGCTCACGTCCAGAATATCACGAGTACGATGCTGCGCTCGAAGCAGGCCTCAAGGCTGCTGCGGATGTTAGTCGTCTTCAAGCCAGGATTATTGTGTCTGGTGATAAACCTGGGCAGCAAAAACGCTGTTGAATCAGAATACACTTCTCGCTATTAAATCCAACTTTCTTGATATATGTTTATGACGCTGCGATATTAACCCGTATCGCTTATGTTCACACAGTTGCAACTGTCTTCTGGTAATTTTTCCGCTTTAGACCAGGGCTGGGTTCAGTGACGCACAAGCAAACTCAAGAGAAGCAAAATAATTCTTCGGATCGAACGAGGTCGTTTGGTGCGATGACTTGGCGTACGCTCAAGGACCACGCGATCTTGCCGACGCCTGCCAACTTTGAACTGCTTTATACTCATTTTTCGGGGGCTAACCGAGCACTAAGCGAACGCCTTATTTCTTACTTTGGACAAGGCCGAATATTCTCTTCCGATGAGACAGATGCGCTATACGATGAATTTATCCGACAAGATGCCGATCTGGAGCCACTTGATAAAAGAACGAACCAAATTGCGCAGGTTGCTCAGGGCATCTTGCAGCAGGTCTCAGACAATCAGAATGCACTGAAGGGATATGGGGACGTTCTCAAGCACTCTGTCGCGCGCATGGCAGCGCCCACAAGTGTCGAGAGCTTGTTAACGATTGTTGCAGCGTTGAGGGACGAGACCGCTCAGGCGGCACTCCGCAACAGTGCCCTTGAGCATGAACTCTCAGCTTCGACGGACCGCATCAACAAGTTACAGCAAAACTTGATCCAAACGCGACAGGAGGCATCGACCGATACGCTAACGGCCATCGCTAATCGGAAGGCGTTCGATGCCGAGCTACGGCGTTGTCTCCGTCAAGCCAAGGCAAGTCCCACAACAACCTTTTCGATCATCATGCTTGATGTAGACCATTTCAAACGCTTCAATGATACGCATGGGCACCGTATGGGTGACCATGTCCTACGCCTCGTCGGCCGCCTGCTTTCGGACAACGTGAAAGGTCGAGATACCGCAGCCCGCTACGGGGGCGAGGAGTTCGCGATCATCCTGGCGGATGCCGATCTAAACGCCGCTATGACGGTCGCTGAGCAAATTCGCGGGCGACTCTCCACTCAGCGCGTGATTAGACGTGGAACGGGCGAGACGATTGGTCAGATCACCATCTCCGCTGGTGTGGCTCAGCATCGTCTAGGCGAGAGCAGCGCGAGCTTGATCGAGCGGGCGGACGCTGCTCTGTACGAGGCAAAGCGAAGCGGCCGAAACAAGGTTTGCCGAGCCGGCGATGAAACTTTAGCATCCTGACACCCGCTTATGATCGCTTTCGATGTAACCGCTGTAGCCCTAGGTTGGGGCTGCCGCCCGCGTCAGTGTGATGCGTGAAACGAGCGTTGTTTCGGCACGGCTTGGAGCCTCGCCATCGGCGCGCATACCCTCCAGACCCACCATACCCTCCATCCTGTAGAAGCCAGTGGGGTATGGAGGGTTCTTGTCAGCGGTGCACAATTCAGCGGTTACGGTTCGACCTCCTCCTCAATTTCATCCCACGTCTCGATGTCGGGGTGCCGCCAGCCCCACACACCCAAGTAGGAGGCGGCAGCGGCGAGCTTGTCCACTTGTCCCGGAGCATGCGCCCGAATGGCGACCCCGCACCGGGCAAGCTTGATCCGCAGGACCGTGGCAACGTCCTTACGAACCATTCCATTGCTATGGGCATAGAGCCCATCCAGTACGTAGCCGCGCGAGGTGTAGCGCAACTCAGCGAGGACTCCGGGCACACCAGAGTCGGAGGGGCGGTACTCAACGAAGGCATAGCGGCCGGTGATGACCTCTCCGATCTTGCTCGCAAGGCAGTTTTTGTAGCGTCGACCGGCATCCACGAGCGCCGCTCCGGTGCAGATCAGCTTCAGCGTAGGATCGCCGCTCAGGTCAGGAGCGCTATCAGGAAGCCGATCGAAACGTGCCGCCCAGCGACCGAGCCATTTCTTCATCGAGAGATCAGCGGGAATGCGCTCGATCGACTGACCCAAAGCGATGTCCGTGGCCGTAGAACAGCGAGAGCGGACGTAGGCAACCGCCAAATTAAGCTTGCGAGCCTCGGTGCCGTTCGTAACTTTGGAGAGCACGTGAGGATGGAGTAGCACGGGATCGAGCAGGCTCACGGCCTCGATCTGCCCGCCCACGAGCTTGCCAGTGATCTGACCCAGGACGCGCGTACAGACGCGATCGGCCGGCATCTGCGGACGGTAGAGGCGGATGAGGGTCTGATACCAAGCAGGATCGCTCATCGGTTCGTAGCCCAGGCGCTCCATAGCTCCCAGCAACCCATTCGGCACCTCGCCGAGCATGGCACGCATGAGGTCCTTAGCCCGCAGCGCATCAAGCATGGCGCCAAGCCGCGCCAAGGGGTCGGCCGAGGTGAAGGGAGCATAGTGCGAAAAGCGCAGGGCCAGTTCAGCAGCGGCTGCCCCGGCATGGACCTCAGCCATGATGAAGAAGGCCGCTTGCCGCTTGACGGGCCCCCAGCGGTAGGAGTGTGCAACAAGCGACGGTGTCACGTCGTCAAGGGACATGGCGATGTCGAGAGCCCATCCTGAGTAGGGGTGGACAGGACGAGGCGAAGAGACAGACGGTAGAGCAGGGTCCAAGGGCGGCTCCGGGGTTATTGTCGGAGCTTGATCCTGCCATCAGTAAGACAGACCGCAACAAATTCGACAAATTTATTTCTGCGCCTCGTAGCGACCGCACTCGCTGGCCTCAACAAAGGCAGTTTTCTGACCCGTTGCACGAACGCTCTATCTCAAGCCCTGCTACAACGGAAGGGCAACTATGAGTGGATGAGCTTTCCGAGCCTGGAGAAGGTCACACCAAGCTGTTTACTCACAACGATCAGTGTCACGACACCGGCCACCAACAAGATACTCAGGGCCGATGCCGCAACGACATCTATTCATCAACCAGACTGCTATGATTGTTCGACCAGAGTTGAGCTTCGCTTCGTTATCCACGCCTTGAAGACGTTTTCCGCAGCAATTTCGCGCGCGTACTCGCGACCATACCGATCCACTTCTTTGGGGGATCGATGCCCGGTGATCGCCATGATCTCGTGAACAGTGCATCCAAGCTTGATCAAGTTGACAACAGCCGTCTTGCGTAGGCCGTGCATTGAATACCCCTTGATACCAGCCCTCCTGCAACCGTCACGGAATAGGTTTGCGAGTGATTCAGAGGTGTAATTTCCACCACTTGGCTTCACGATAAACGTATCGTCACCCAGTATGCCCGCATTCTTAGCTGCCGTGAGAGCGGCTTCAAGTTCCGGAAATAGCGGAACATAGGCGTTTACAGGATTTTTCGCTCTGCCTTTGGCTTGACGAAACCGGAGACGCTTTCCATGCTCATCTTGATCAATCATGCTTGGCCCAAGGCGGCTGATGTCGCTAAGACGTTGCCCAGTTAACAACGCAAGGTCGTAGATCAAGCGTTCGCGTGTACCCTGAGAATGGGTCGTTTCGAATGCTGAGCACTGATCTGTTCCCCAGGTTTGGTGCCCGTCTCCCTGAGGGTAATACTTAACTTCTTTCGCCCAGTTACGGTTTCCGATAAGATCGGAATGATCAGATAGGGCCCAATCTAGAACATTTCTGATGTAACGAACGACGGAGTTCCCTGCTTCGGGCTTGCTCGGCCGCAGCCTATCCTTGCTGCGCATATCCGGATACATCGAGTCCGGCATCGTTTGCATAGCCGCGAAGCGCCCCTGAAGCGTCAGGACAGCCTTTGTCCGGAACTCAGCGAGAGGCATGTTCCCGAAAACTGGGCTGCTTAATTCACCGGGAATCAGTGGAGCATCCCACGTCCTCGTTAGCACACCTCTGCGCACGCGTTGGTCGCGAACCATGTACGCTCGGAAGCATGCACTTTCGAAGTAGGCCTCACAAAGCCAGCGCCAAGTACCGTCTCGATTGACGGGTGTTCGTGGCTTGGTCTGCTTCGTCGTTGTAACGATCGTAGGGATCAGCCCCTGGCGGAGGGCCAATAGCTCCGCGTCGAACGCAACCGATGGAAACGAACTGCGTAGAACGACTTTCTTCCCCCGATGTGGTTCGTACCGCAGGTACACGCGACCGTGTGCGCTGGCACAGGCATAAACCTGCGGCGGGGTCCGCCGATTGAGCTTTGCGGCCTCTTGGCGCGCCTTGGCGAGGCGGAGAGCCTTGTAGGCGGGATCAAGCATGGGACGGGCCATCACGCAGCCATCCTTGACCAATCGGTCGCAGACCCGGTCTGTTCAGCCGGAGCGCCTGCCACGGGCAGGCGGTCGAAGGCTGCGTCTAGCTCATACACGCACCACACCCTGCGAGTGTCGATTGTTCGCGGTTGAGGCATTCGGCCGGATGCGACGAGGGCATCGAATTTGGTAGTGCCAACTCCTATGTGGGCAGCGGCCTCATCGCGAGAGCGCCCCCTGGTGGTGTACACGCGGGTCACTTTGGTTTCCGGGGATTGCAGCCCGGTGTGTTTCACCGGGCTGTGGTGTCCCCACGGTGTAGCGATCCACCTAGCAGCCCCGCAACTTTCCGATGTTCCGATTAAACGCGTTCGGTTGGCATCGACCGCTCGTGCGGAGCACCTGCTTTCGCTGATTCCCCACGGTTTACCCCCCCGACAAGTTCCCCGTGGGGAACGACGCGATTTATCGAGCGATGTGAGTAAGTTGGAAAAGGAATGGTGCCCAGGGACGGAATCGAACCGCCGACACTGCGATTTTCAGTCGCATGCTCTACCAACTGAGCTACCTGGGCCTCCGCCGGTTCGCGTGAGCGGCACCGGCTGGAGCGGGGGTATAGGGGGTCGATTGCGGACTGTCCAGCCTCGTTCGAAAGAGAAAATCACGGCGCGCCCGGTGGCCTCAATCCCGAGGCCGCGAGACGCCGCCGGTTCCCTCCGCATCTTCGTCCTCGTCGTCCGCAGTGGGGATGGCGTAGCGGTCCGTCAGCCAACGCCCCAGGTCGACATCGGCGCAGCGGGCCGAGCAGAACGGCACGAAGGCGGGCTCGGACGGCTTGCGGCAGATGGGGCAGGGATCGGGTTGAGCCGGCTTTGCGCGCGCCCGGCCGGACGATGGATCGTTCATGCAAGCCCTCCCCAGGTGCTGCGAACCGGAAATCCCTCGCCGTCGAGTAAGCTGAGGGTTTCATAGAGGGGTAACCCGACGACCGCGCTGTGCGATCCCACCAGCTTGACCACGAAAGCGCCGGCCAGCCCCTGAATGGCGTAGCCACCGGCCTTTCCGCGCCATTCGCCGGACGCCAAGTAGGCCTCGATCTCCCGCGACGACAGGCGCTTGAAGCGGACCCGGGTCTCGACCACCCGCTCCCGGCGCACATCCCGTGGCGAAAGGAGGCACACGGCCGTGTAAACCCGATGCTGCCGACCGGACAGGAGCCGCAGGCAATCGGCCGCCTCGTCGGGCAACTCGGCCTTGGGCAGGACGCGCCGCCCGACCGCCACCACGGTGTCGGCGGCGATCACGTAAGCCTCCCGCATGTCATCGCGCCGGCGTGCGGCCGCGCCGGCCACGGCGAGCTTCTCTCGCGCCAGGCGCCGGGCCAACTCTCGCGGCGTCTCCGACTTTCGAGGCGTCTCGTCGATATCTGCCGGCAGCAGCGCGTCCGGCTCGATGCCCACCTGCTGCAGGAGGGCGAGACGCCGGGGCGAGGCCGAGGCCAGGATGAGGCGGGCGCTCCGGCCCGCGGCGGGGATGTCGTCAGGGGTCGTCACGTACGGGCCGTCATGCGCGGGGTGGCATCCTTCAGGGGGCAAAACCGATCCGGCGGACGCCCCGTCGCGCACGCCGGATCGCACGGGGCGTCAACGGCATTCGCGCGAGGCGGCCTGCGCCGGACGGACGGCCGGGACCCTAATCGAAAGCCCCGGGCTTGTGAACGCGCATGGTCCCCCGCGCGAACCGACAGCGCGGAGCCCGTGGACATCCGCGGCGCGTCTGGTAAGGTTCCGCTCGTGGCCGCACAGACCACCGCCGCCGCCCTCGGGCGTCGTCGCGCGGGCGTAGTTCAGTGGTAGAACGTCAGCTTCCCAAGCTGAATGTCGTCGGTTCGATCCCGATCGCCCGCTCCACTCCTTTTCCGACATTCGAACAGGTGGTTACGCGAGCTTCCTCGCGCGCCTGTCCGCCCCCGCAAATTGGCGGGATACAACAGGGATACAACGCGACGTCGTCCATGGTCGGATAACGCCGCTCTGGTACAGACGACGCATGGCTTGGCGAAACGTCCGTCCCTATCCTTCCAACTACGCCTTCGGGAACGCCTTGAGGCCGGCCGAGGGATGGCCGACGCGTCGAGTCTGGATCTCTCGATTCAACCATGACCACCTGCGGCTCAGGGCACATCCGGTCTGGCAGCTCGCCAGCCGCCTCGACCCGAACTTCCGCGCCTATGCCGAGGACCCCGAGCACAACTTCGTCGCATGGGACATGGCAGACGCCCCGGATCAGCCGCCCTTCGCCGTCTACTATGGGTTCGGACGACCGGTGCCCGTTCGCATGCTCGTCGCGCGTGGTCCGGATGTCCGCAAGGGGGAGACCGATCTCGTCGTTGGGCTCATGGGCGACCGCGTGTTCCTAGAGAGGCGCGAGACCCAGGCGTTCTCCTACACGATAGACATCCTGGCCAACCGCGATCCCTTCCGGTTCGTGCCCCTGCCAGTCCCACAGGACATCGGCGAGTACGACGCGGGCGATCTCGAATCCCTCGGCGATCTGGCGCGCTAAAACCGACATCAACGCTCGGGTAATGTCGGTGCCTTAGGAATGCATCCGACCAAGGGGAGCGGGTGCATGAGGTCAGGCGGCATATACGGTCCGAACTTCATGCCCCAGTATCGACTCGACATCTTCGAGTCGTGGCTGGAGCTGGAAACGGCGCCTATCTTCCAGATGCATACGCTGACGGATGTATGCCGCGCGCTTCTGGAGCGGGGGCGCTACACGCCCCCGGTCAACACGAACAGCACGAAGGCCTTGCTTGTCCGTAGCGCGAGGCATCGAGTCGACGAGGATGGGCGGCGGCACCTAATATTCGGCGAGCCCCTATGCATCAGCATCAAGTTCCCGCCGGCGCGAGAGATCGTCGCTAGGCGCGGCGTCCTCGCCTACGAAGAGCCTAACAACGAACCGCGACCCGAGGGGCAGCCGATGCTGCCTTTGGACGGTGTGCCGGCATTCGGTGAGCCAGCCCGCGCCGGCCTTATCCTAGACAGAGGCCACCGCGTCCTGTCTCTCACGGCGGAGCGGGTTCGAGTGTTCGCGACGGGCCAGATCGTAGCCTCTTACGAATGCGGGGAGCAGGACCGCCGCAATCCCGACGTCGGCATCAGGCTCCCCGACGACACCGCAGCGGCCTTAGGCACTCTCATTCCGTAGGGTCGTCGCATTCCATCAGCTCGGCAGTGACCGCCTCGATGTGGGCGTCCCACTCGGGCGAGCCCGGAACCTGAGGCGCCGGCGCCGGCTTGGCCTCGGGCTCCGGCTCCGGCTCCGGCCGGAGCCTATCCGGTGCCGAGAGCCCGTCGAGGATCGACGCCATTGACCGCAAACTGCGGGCCTCGTAGTAGGCGACGTCCTCCAACGCCGGCATCAGATCCGCCGGCACCGGCCGGGCCCCGCTCGACCACGACAGGACTTGGGCCGGCGACACCTTCCGGCCTGAACAGTGCGTCAACGCCTCCGCCAACCTCGACTTCCAGGAGTCCCTGAAAGCGAAAAAGCCGACCATTTCGACCAAGTCGCGTCGCTTCTTGGCCTCGGCGTCGAGGCGCGACAGATCGCGCTTCGGCTGGCGGCGTGCCTTCGCCTCGGGCGTGTCGCGTGCCGGGATGTCAGTGCGGGTGCGGGGCATGGCGTCCTCATCATGGAAGGCCGGGGCGCTGGGCCCCGGCATGAGCATCAGGCGAACAGCTGTTAGGCGGGCTCGATTTCGAGCAGGGACTTGATTCCCTCACGGACGCGGTCGCCGCCCCGGCGCCAGCCGAGTTCGTGCCCGGACTTCCAGGCCGCGATGGCGATCCCGACTTCGCGGCGCGTCGCGTCCCCGGCGAGCGTGAGGATCGGCGCGTCCAGGTCAATCGCCATGTCCGCCTTCCAGATCCGGACGCTCATACTGGTCGACCACCAGCTCTGCGCCCGGACCTTGAACCCAGCGAATTCGCCCAACCGATTGAGCCCGACGCCCTCGCGATGGCGCGTTTGCATCATGCGTAGGCGGTCGACGTATTTCCGGCAGCGCAGCCAGGGATCGTCCCCGGTCGGGAACCTGACGGCCGCGACGATCGTAGCAGCGGCGATGCAGGCCTCCTCGGCGGCGGTCCACTCGTCGTCGCAGTCCCACTCGCGCACCGGCGGGGCGGCGGCGAGGTGCGGCCCGAGAGCGGCCGCGATGGCGGCGTGGGCGTCGGAGAGGTCGGAGTAGGCGTCGAGGTCGAGGGACAGGATCGCGGCGATCGCGGAGTGGTTCGGGTCGGCGTGCCCGACGGTGGCGGTGGAGGTCATGGACGGAGCTTTCGGTTTGGCAGACCGGGGAATCGGTCTGCTTTGGTTATAAATTTATAACCACACGGCACGGGACGCAAGAGCACGGTTATAAGTTTATTTCAGAACCCGAGGCTCACTCCTGACGGGGGGGCCCGCGCTGGCGGCGTCCGGCGCGGTGCTGCGGTGACGGTGTCCTGCTCGGAGGCCCGCTCGATGACGCCTTCAAGCGCCTCGACGGCTTCACGCACGGCTTCGTCGAGCAGGAACAGCTGGAGGTTGATCTCCCGCCCGAGCGGCGAGTCCGGAGGAGCCACGGCCTGGGCGGCGGCGAAGCGGGCCCGGAACCTGTCTCGCAGGGCGGCGCCGCGGAGTAGCGCGAGGTCACCCACGGGCATGGCGCCTCGTGCCAGGCGTCGGCTTGCGGTGCGTGAGGTTCAGTGCAAATCCCGACGTCTGCGCTGACGTCGCGCTCGGGACGTACACGATGACGCGGTGGGCGGGGCACCAGGAACCCGTGTCGGTGGGGTGGCCGCAAAAAGTTACGGCGTCCGTCCTGAGCGGATCCGCGTCGATGTACCTGCACTGGAACGGCCGCGCCTCCAGCAGCGGTATCCGGAGGCTCTCGGGCACACGCCCGGCCGAGGCAGGCGCCCGGGGCGTGGCCTGCCTCGGCTTCAGGACCAATGCCGGCGGCTTCGACTCTCGGGCGTGCAGGGGCGGCACGTCGAGACCTGCAAGCTTGGCGGCCTTTTGAGTCTTCAAGCGCTCACTGATTCGGCGGGCGATGTCGGCCGGCCTGGCATGGACGAGGCCTTTCGTCTGGACCGCACCGGCGACAGAGACCGGCTCGACGCGCCGCAGGCGGCTGTTGATGGGCGGGCCGGAGAAGGAGAATCCCGACCGGTGCATCCGGGCGATCACGGCGTTCCGACTAATGAAGCAGCCGAACTCGACGGAGAGCTGCGCGGAGACGTCCGCCGCCGAGACCTTCTCGGCTGAGCTGGCCTTCCAGAGCGCGACCGCGCGCTCGATCATCTGCGGGGACCACCTCACGCACGCACCCCACGCAAATCAGGATCGGCGACGTAGTTGTACGCGGCGCGGCGGAGGCCGAGGGCGCTGAGGACCGTCCGGGCCGGCTCGCGACGGCCCTGCAGGACTTCGCTGACGACGCTCGGGGCGACGCCGTTCCGGGCGCTCCAGGCGCGGAGGGAACCGGCCTCGGAGACGGCGGCGCGGAGGCGGGCGCGCACGGCGTCCGCGTCGAGGCCAGGCGCATCGAGCACGCCCGGTCCAAGGGGTTGAAGGTCGATTTCGTTGGCCACCTAATGTCCTCCCGAGTGTACGAGAGGAAGGTGAGATCGAGACCCTGAAGTGTCAAAACCGTCGCAAACAAGGAATCACTAGGCCGTTCGGCCCATTCCGAATGGTCGTCTGTGAAATCGTCTGCAAGCCTGTTCCAAGAGCGAAAAACCAAATCGTCTGCTAAATCGTCTGCGGCACCGGATTAGTCCGAATGGATGGTCGGTTGTATGATGAAGGACTAGTCCTTTTGTGGAAACAACTTGCGTTATTTGTAACTCGACCGGTGGACAGCCCTGTTCTCTTGCATGCGAACGCGCTTGAATTCCTCAACGACGCCGCTGGGGCGACCGATCGGGGACGACGACATGACTAACGACCGCTCTCTTGCCGCGGCCATCATGGCCTTCATCAGGGCGCTTATCGCCTCGATCTTCGGCGGTGTCCGCGAGGCCGGCGCCTCGCTCTACGGCGACGTGAAGAAGGTCGCCGGCTTCACGAAGGCGGCGGTCGACCGCACCACTGCCGCCGTTGGGGCGGCCCTGGAGGGCCCGGCCCGGGCGCTGGATCTCACGGCCTCTGCCGTCGGGGGATTCCTTGGTTCGATGCTGCCCCGTCCCGCCGTCCACGCCGCAGACGTCGCCGAGGCCGCCCTGGCCAACGACAACCGCGCCTCGGCGGGCCCGCGCCCGGTAGCGATGGGCCTCGGCGAACTGGTCATCGCGCATAACAAGGCCGCGATGGATCCGAGCGGCCGGAGCGGTCGCGATCTCCAGCCGCTCCCGCGGGACGTGGCAAACTGGCTCTCCGCCCTCGACGTTGGGGCGAGGTGCACGCTCGCTTTCGTGCCGGCCGGCAGGGTCGAAGAGCATCTCCGCGCCGAGACCCTGATGCAGGTTCACGGGGGCCTGCCGCTTATGCCGCGCCTGCGGGCCCGGCTGGATGCCGAGGCCCCGCAGCGGTACCGCGCTGAGGACTACGAGGCCGATGATCGCCGGATCATGGAGGCGGCCTACAAGATCCTGGAGACCCCGGAGGCCCACGCTCGCGTCGCCGCCTTCCGCATGTGACCTGTTAGGATTGAACGACGAAGGGCCCGGCGGTCATCCCGCCGGGCCCTTCGCATGTCTGGGGGCTGGGGCTTAGACGAGGCCCTTGCGCCGGGCGGCGGCGACGACCGCGCGCTCTGCCCGCTCGGCCCGGGCCTCGGCCGCGGCGGCCCGCTGCAGGGCGGCGCCGAGGAGGAGGCGGAGCTCGGCGGCCTCGGCCGCGAGGCCGTCGGCCTCAGCCTCGACGGCGTTGGCGTCGCGGCGCGCCTGCCCAAGGCGGCCGGCGAGCCGCGAGACGGAGTGCCGGTCGGTGTCCTGGCGGGCGCGGAGGCTGTCGAAGGCGCCCTGAACCGCGGCATGTCCGAGCATCAGTCCCTGCGCGACGCGGATCCCGCTGTTGGCACCGAACTCGAAGGTCTCGCGGGACATGGTGCTCTCCGGGGCGGTGGGCGTCTCTGCGAATCATTCCGCGCCTGGGCTGGACTCCTCGTCAACCCGGCGGCCGGGTCATCCACATTTTTGCGTGAACGACCGGTAGACCTCATCGATCGCTATTGTGCCTTGCCCGCTCAGCACTTTCTCAGCACACCTGCGCACATCATCAGCACACCACCTAAAAACGGCCTCAACCAACCTTCCCCGGATGCGTTACATGGGCATGGCTCGCAGTCGTGAGTGTTTTGACTAGCTCGTCTCGTCCCCCCGTTACTCAACATTCTGCAACGCGAAAATTAGAAATACGCGACGTTAGGGTTGCCCGTTGCAGGAGCGGCCCGGAGGCTGCGGCCATGCTGGAAATCAAGCTCGAATTCGACGCCGCCGCGTTCGATGGCGCGACTGATTCATTCGTGGACGGCGACTTGCAGCGCGCCCTCATCGAGGCCGTGAACTGGACGGCGGAGCGGGTGCAGCTGGCGATCCGGGCCTCGATGCTCACGGCTTTCGACTCTCCCGTGCCGTACACGCTGGGGGGCGTGGCGCTCTACCGGGCGACGCCGCGTGCCGACGGCGGGGAGCCGGCGGCGCTGGTTTTTCTGCTCGACGACGTGGCCGGCTACTTGGAGCTGGAGCAGAGCGGAGGCGTACGTACGGCCGGCGCGCCCGGCACGACACGCCTTGGGCCCCTCATCCCGGGACCAGCGGCGGCCGTCGACCGCTTCGGCAACCTGCCCCGGAATTTCGTCGCAAACGCCTTGTCGGAGCCCGACGTCGCTTGGGAGAACCTGAAGCCCGGCGAGCCGCCGGCCCTGGTGCGCAAGCCCCCCGGCAGACCCCTTGAGGTCTTGGCCCTCATCGCCTCGGAGACGCACTACGAGGCCCGGTGGGACTTCTACGGGGAGGCGCTGCGGGCTGTGGCCGACGCCTTCCCAAGCGCCCCGTTCGTGCTGGATACGTGACGCGTACGCGACGCCCGTGCGTCACGTATAGAAGAGCGGCTGGTTCGCCAGGAGGTCGGTGTTCTCAGGCGGTTGGCCCGGCGGCCGGGCGGCGTTGTAGGGCGCCTTGTTCGGGTCCGAGCCGCGCGGGCCCCACCCGGTCATCGGGATCCAGGTCGTCCCAAGGTCGTAGCTGGCGTAGCCAGACTTGAACCACTGGATGGGCGTCAGCAGCACGTCGGCGTTGACGAGGTGGATCATGCCGTAACCGCCGACGGCCGAGTAGCCCGGCGGGAAGGTCCCGGTCCGAACGAACGCCCCTGCCAGGTCGAGCACGTTGAAGACCGTCTGCGAGGCCACGCCGCTGGCGTCGTACTGCGCGGTCAGGAGGTTGTTCACGGTCACACGGATCGGATAGGCCCCGACCTGCACGACCTTCGGCGCGGCGTAGTTCCAGGCGCCGGTGTCGGCCCGAACGAACTCGCTGGTCGGGTTGCCGCTGGCGTCGAGGTACTGCAGCAGGTCGTAGCCGGTGTCGTCGTCGAACCGGCCCGTCTGGATGAACGTCACCGCCGACTTCGACAGCATGACGAACCTGATGACGCTGGACAGGTGCACGGTGAGCCTGTGCTTGGACACGGGCTGCCCGTTCAGCATGGTGGTGCCCGTCGACTCCCCAATCTCGATCTCATGCGCGTCGATCGTCGCGCCGCAGTAGACCGTGCCGCGCCGCGTGACGGCTTGGACGTAGTCGACGTTCACGCCGGAGTTGGCGTTGTAGACGGTCTCGAACCGGAGATTGATGCCGAAGGCCCGGACGCGCGTCGCCGTGGTGAGCGGCCGGCGCTAGGGCAGCAGGTGGACGAGCTCGGGACCCGCGGCGGCGCGCATGCGCCAGAACGCGGCGATGCCCTTCTCGTCGTACACCTGGCGCGGAATCGTGGCCCGCGCCGCGCGCCCTCCGGACGCCGGGACGGTCGTGAACCAGCTCGCCGAGTTGCCCTGCTTGTAGCCGAGGAAGGTCCCCCGATAGGAACCGGTCAGAACGTAAAAGTCGTCCCTGTTTGTGAGGCCGGTGAGGCTGGTCCCCCCGTAGGCCACCACCGTCCCCATGGCGTAGGACTGCCCGGTCGCCAGGTCGGTGTGCCGGATCGCGTAGCTTATGACTGGGTGGACGAAGCCGCCTCCCGACTGGACGTATGTCGCGGCGGCCCGGCCGTACAGGTTCCAGAGGATGCCGCCCGTCGGCACGGCCCAGTCCTGCACCGGATCACCGACCGGCCCGGCCTTGTCCGTGGCGAACAGCGAGATCCGCGAGGGCGAGCCCGACGCGGCCGCCCCCGTCACGAGGAGGATTCGACCGTCGGACCCGACCCGGCCGGCAACGCCGGTGAATGTTGGGCGCGTCCCGGTGGTCCGATAGTAGATCCGGTTCGCGCGATCGAGGTCGTATACCGTCGATGCGTTGTAGATGCCGAGGTCCGAGGTCTGCCACGCCGGGCCCGTCTGGACGATCGGCGTCGTGCACATGAGGTGGCGCGCGAACATCAGGCGAATCTCCGCCCCGCGATGAAGGCGAGCACGCCGCGGTCCGGCACGCGCATGATCGTGAAGACGTGGATCTGCACGTCGGCCGAGGCGGCGGCGAACGGGTTGTCCGAGCCGATCGACCCGCCCCGCACCTCCACGCTCCACTTCCAGTCCGCCGGCCACGTGACCGACGCGCCTTTGAACCGGACCAACGTCAGGGTGATCAGCTCCGCCTGCTTCTGCTCCGGGGCGTACTCGTCGAGGCCCACGACCGTCTCAGGGTCGGCGAGCTGGACGACAACGCTGCCCGCGCAGTCCGCCCACCAGAGCGCCGCCAGGGCCGGGTCGAGGTTCAGGATTCCCCCGTCGACCAAGACCGGCGCGAACTCCAAGCAGCTCGACCTGCCGCGTCGTCGCCACGCCGTCGTCGCGCCGCAGGCCCTGGTTCGCCGCCATCCGCTGCTCGACGTGGGCCTGGATGGCGTCGAGCTCGTATTCGAGCGGCGCCTCGTACGTGTCCTCGTCGGCCGCGACGATGCGCACGCGCAGGACCATGGCGCGGTCCATCAGGCGATGCCCGGGCTGGGGGCCCTTGTGCGTCAGCGGCTGTTCGAGGACCCACGAGACGTCGATCGCCGGCAGGGCCTGCGGGTTGGTCGGGTAGCGGCGGGACGCGCGAACGGCCTTGACGCCCGGGATCCCCGTGAGGATTCGGACGGCCGCCTTCGATGCGCTGGTGCGGACGTGCTCTATGCCGAGGACGGTCAAGCCCGGCCCTGCAACGGACAACCCCCGGGTTTCGGGCTATTACGTGCTCGGCTCAGGGGACGACGAGATGGCGAGTGAGGGCGGGACCGAGACCAGCGACGCGGACGACCGCGAGGCAGAATTCGAAACATTCCGCAAGACCATCGAACAATTTAAGGATCTGATCGTTGCCGCCTTCGACGAGCTCCACGAGCTCGTTTCGAAGAAGATCGCTACACCTCACCAATACTTCTCAAACCACCACGATTATCCGCAGCAAAGCACGACATCGAGCGGCTTTCCGATATTCAACGAGACAGGCTTTTACGCGAAAGAGGCACGCAAGGACTACGTGGGTTCCATTCGGCCGATGGGCTTGCTCGGTATGCTCATGATCGGCCGGGACAAGGAATTGTCCCCCGAGTTGGGCAAGTTGGTTGCGTTCCTCGACGCCGACGAGCTTGGGGAGCACTTCAGGACCTCGGAGACATCCGAGTGGGAAATTGAAAAGCTCATCGATCAGGCCGTCGAATCCTACTTCCAACGGTTCGGGACGGGCCCCCTGGATCCGCTCAAGCGCCGCAAAGTGCTCGCCCCCATCGTGCGCAGCGCCTTCGTCAACTCCTTCGAGCTCCGGATCGTCATCCCGATCGCCTTGACGCACTTCAACGTCGACCGCTTTCGATTGAGCGACACGGCCTACGTCACGCGCATCCCGAAAGGGGTTCAGCTGTCGCGCGCGCGAATGGATTTACGGGGCTCCGGCGCCGGAAAGAACGTGGTCGGAGCCGCAACGCACGCCTTCGTGTCGAAGAACTGGAACCTCGAATTCGAGACGAACGACGAGGCTCGTCGTTCGATGAACAACCCCTCCAAGAACGTGCTCGATGAGGCCGACATTTTCTTCGGCGCCCTTCGCGCGGCCACCGGGGCCCGGACCGGTTACGCGCAAGTGCTCATGATTCCAAAAGGTGTCGCATTTGAGATGTACTGTGACCTCCCGCAGTTCTTCGGAGCGACATACCGGCGGTACCCGTCCGATTTTGATGACTACGCCTGGGCATACACGGGGCAGTCTCGCGTTACTGCAGAGCAGATCAAAGACGTCCAGCGGCTGTACAGTCTCACACTTTCCAGACCAGAAGAGAGGGTCCGGATCGCGCTCAAGAGGCTGAATGCCTGCATGAGCCGTGACGATGCGGTCGACGCGATCCTCGATGCGATGATCGGTCTGGAGGTCCTGCTCGGCGACAGCGAGAACCAGGCCCTATCCTATAAGCTGCGGATGCGTGCCGGCGCCCTTGCGACGCTCAAGGGCAACAGGACGGCAGCCGAGGTCTCCGCCGAGATGGGAAGGATCTACGGCATCAGGTCAGAGATCGTGCACGGCCTGTCCTCCCAGGGGAAGAAGGCCAAGAAAAAGGTCGCGGTCCCCGAGGAGGAGCGGTACGCGGCAGATCGTGACGCCGCCGCCGCGATGCTGCGCTACATCCTCAACATCCTGCTGGAGCACCACCGGTACCTCGAACCTCAGCGGATCGATCGAGAGTTGCTGCTCGGGGAGGCACGCCCGGCTGAGCGAGACACTGACGAGTTGGACCTCTTCCCCACGCCCTGAGGTTGAGTCGGCACCCGTCCGTCCGCTCTATGACCGGGCCGGGTGGATTTCCGCCTGACCGCTTACGGTCCACAAAGCATGGAAGCCGACCTTGTCTTCGTGCGGGCTTTTAATCAGTTCGGCAGGAGTCCTACCTCTTGATAGCTCCTGACCAACGAGTCGAACAGATTTATGTCCGAACGGCTTCGAGCTATGATCTGAGCTCCAGCTACAGCAGCATAGATGGCACGGGCTCTTGTCTCCCCGTCCTTCGGCTCAACCAGTTTTGCTGCAACGAGCTGCTCGCGTAGCCAAGCCGTATTGACGTCTGCAAAGGACTGGACCTCCTTCAGAACCAGCTCAGGCAACGCGTCATATTCTGTCGCCATGAAGCTGCTGAGGCACATGCGATTGTCGCGCTCCAGAGAGAGGCGGAAAATACTGGGGTATTGCCGCAGCGCTTCCATCGGGCTTTGCGCATCCGTTGAAAGAGCTTGAAGATCGCGGGCAATGTCTTCCCAATAGCGACGCGCGACGGCCTCACCGAGGATGGCCTTATTGGCGAAGTAGTAGTTGATGCTGGCGGCCTTGATGCCAACCACCTCCGCGAGGTCTCGGAAATTGATGCCGCCGTATCCATAGGCCATCGCTGCTTCCCTCGCGGCCACGAGAATCGCCTCACGCACATCCCTCTTCAGCGTCGCTGCCATTCTCAACCTCCACCTGTCATATGGCAGACAGGGGTTGACAACGCAAGATGTCAGTCCTAGCTTGCAACCTGTCATCTGACAGACAGGCAAAGTCCTTAGGAAAGCGAGACGACGATGTCCGACAAGCTCAAGCTCTTCACCTCTCCCTCGGCCTTCCCGAACCCGCAGCGCCTGCGGATCTTCATGCACGAGAAGGGCATCGCCGGTCACTTCGACGAGACGGTCTACGACATGTCACCGGTCGGCGAGCAGCGGGGTTGGAAGCACCTGAAGATGAACGCTTGGGGCGAGACACCGACCCTCGCGCTCGCCGACGGCTCCTACCTGAGCGAGACCTCCGCCATCGCCCGCTACCTCGACGACACGTTCGAAGGCCGCAAGATCATGGGCGAGACGGCGCTTGAGCGTGGCCTCGATCAGATGTGGGACGGCCGGGTGTGGGTGCACATCCTCTATCCCATCGTCACCGCCTTCCATGTCCTGCACCAGGGTCTGGGCCCGAAGCTCGAACTGACCAGCAATCCGGCCTGGGGCGAGCATTCCCGCAAGGTGGCACTGGCGCATGCCGGCCTCGTCGACCGGCATCTCGCCGACGGCCGCGCGTGGCTGCTGGGCGGCGACCAGCCGACGTTCTCGGACATCACGTTGGCGACGGCCATCGCGTTCTCCAAGTTCCCGGTGAACGCCACTCCGCTCGATGAGCGCTTCGAGCATCTCGATGCCTTCTGGCAGCGCTGGCAGTCTCGGCCGACCTTCATCGCTGCCTATGCGGACAGGAGCAGCGGTGTGCCGGAGATCGACAACCGGACGTGAGCGCCCAGCGGTCGGTCCCTGGCCGTGTTCGTCCGCGTGGCGGAGACTGGGAGCCTGTCGCGAGCGGGACGCGAACTGATGCTCTCGCAGCCCTCCGTCTCGCGCGTCGTCGGAGCGCTTGAGGCGCGGTTGGGCACGACGCTGCTGTTGCGCACCACCCGCAGCATCTCCCTGACGGTGTTGGGAGAGGCTGCGCGCGAACGCAAAGGATCTTCCCCCTACGGGCCTGCCGCACCTCGGCCTCACCTACCACGCCGGCGAGGACTTCCACCACCCGCTCGACGGCCTGAGGGCGATCGCCGGTCTCCTCGATAACGTTCTTGAGCCGGGCGATCGCATCGGGCACGGCCTCGCCGCGGGATGGGACATCGGACAATTCGAGCGAATGCGTCGGCTCGGTCCCGTTCCGCAAGGCGTTCTTCTCGACAACCTCACCTGGCTGCGTCGAAAGGGTCAGCTGGAAGGCTTCTGGTCGGGGCGCGCGTCTTTCGAGGCCGACCGTGCGATCGCCGACCTATCCAACCGCATCTACGGATCCCATCCGCCGCCGCACGAACTCGACCGGGCGATCGACCTGCGCTTCGCGATGCCCGAAAGGGCTTGGCGGAACGGCACGATCGCCCATGAGCTGGTCTATCAGGACACGTTCGAGGAGCGTGCAATCAAGGCCCGCCTCGGCATCGCCGGCGTGGAGGAAGTCGGTTGCATGTCTCGTCTGGCAGAGGAGATCGGCCGGGCGCAGGTATCCGTCATCGAATCCATCCGATCCTCGGGCGTCAGCGTCGAGGCGAATCCCTCAAGCAATCTCGCGACAGGGACGATAGACAGGCTCCAGGACCATCCATACTTCCGTTTCGAAGATGCCCTCGATGGAAATGCGTTGGTCTCCTTCAATACGGACGATCCCGGGCTGTTCGGTACCCGTACCGAAATCGAGTACGCGTCGATGTTCGAGGCCATGCTCGACCGTGACATCGATCGCTCCCGTGCCCTGGAGATGGTGGATTGCGCGAGGCAGAGGGGGATCGACCAAAGCTTCGCTTGAGCGCATGTCGACGTGTCGCCGCGGTTGGTCGAGGGGCACCCGGCCGAACGGCGTTGGTGGCGAACTTCCCGCGCACGCTTCGGAGCCGAGACACACCGATGGGGAGTGCCGCGCAACATGGATCCGGATGCCCGGTTACGGGTGCACGTTCGATCTCCCGACAAAGTCCGCCATCGTTTAGGGCCGCTGAAACGGCCACCGGACCGGTCTCAGGCACCTTCCTTCCCAACTCGATCGAGGTCACCTGATGGGCTAAAACGAATCGCTATGCTTCTCTTTTCCCTACCTACCCTGAGGGAGGGAATGCCTAGCGTACCTGACCGACTTCGAGGAACATCCATCATGAGCGGCCCTGCGAGCCTGGATCGTGGACCGGAGAAGCCGGCATTCGGCAAACCCTGCAACGGATGTGGGTACTGCTGCGCCTTGCAGGCCTGCGCGGTCGCCCTCGAATACATCTCTCCTGACATCGAAGGGCCCTGTCCCGCATTGGAATTCGCCGACGGCAAGTTCCAATGCGGGATGGTGCGACAGCCGAGCCGGTACATGCCTCTTCCGAACGAATGGGCGGACGAAGCGATCGGGTCCTTGTTCGCGCAGATGTTAGGGGTCGGCAAAGGATGCGACGCAGACGATCCCACGCCAGCTCCGACGTCCCCGACCTAGACCTATGAGCGTCGCGTCGCGCTTCGGCACGCTCAACGGGGGTGGCAGAAGAGCGCGCAGACGCAGCGTTCGTCTGAGGTTTATACGTAGGGAATGACGAAGGGCAGCTTATTTGATTCAATCAATGGACTTGAGGTAGTTTATTCCCGAAATGCGGGGAGCTTTTTCTTTGGGCAAAATATGCTAAGATGCTATACTAATTGAACAACTAGGATTGGACCGAGGTAGGTTTTTCCACTTCCCTACAGTGGCCCTACGATGGATGGTCCAAGCCTAGGGCTTCGGCCCGCACCTCCAATGGCGCGGCTTGATCGAATGGCATGATGCGTTCGCCTCCTGCGGGTCCGTCACCCCGGTGTTCAGGCCGGGGCCCGGCCGGCAGGGAAACCGACCTACCAGCGTCGTCGAGCCGTCCTAAGGCGATGCAATGCCCGGACCGATGGCGCTGGACCTGCTCGACACACTAAGGATCGTTGATGACGATGTGACGGCCGTCGTGGACGCCTACCTCGCCGATCCGTCTTGTGGCCCCGTTGGTTTCGGCGAAAGGTATCGGATCGATCCGGCATTGCCCGTTGCCGAGCACCCTTTCGCCGACACCCTGATGCGCCGGTCCTGGGCTGGGGATGAACTCCGGTGGGCTGCTGTACGAGCGGCGGTCATGTTGGCCGTACCCGAACGAGAGTGACCGCCACTCCCGTCCTAGCGCGTCCGTCGCAAACCGTGACGTGCGCGTTTCCGGCCCCTTATGGTCCGAAACGTTGCCGGCCTCACCCCGACGCGTCTCGCCGGACACGTTTCCCGGCCTCGCAACGGCATCGGATGGCATTCATGCCACCGTCACGGCCCGGGCCTAGTGCAGTGACGCGGACGGAGGATTCACTCAGTCGGTGAGACGTGCGAGTCTGGGCAATGGCTCAGACGGTATGCGTACTTCTCGATGCAGCCGACACGACCCGGCTCACTGTGATCGCCGAGGATCGATCGCGCCCGCTCAAGCATATCCAGCGCGCCCGCATCGTCCTGCTCTCGGCCCAGCGCTTGAGTGTCCAAGACGTCGCTCGGCGAGCGAGCGTCAGCCGCCCGGCCGTGTGGCGCTGGCAGCGGCGCTATGCCGAGGCGGGCGTCGAAGGTCTGCTGCGCGACAAGACACGTCCGCCCGGGACACCACCCCATTCGACCGAGACGGTGGCCGAGGTGCTGGCGCTGACCTGCTCAGAGCCGCCGGACGAGGTCACCCACTGGACCGGCCGTGCCGTGGCCCGCGCTGTGGGGATCTCGTTACGTGCCGTGCAGCGGATCTGGGACGCTCACCGCCTCCAGCCGCATCGGCTGCGCACGTTCAAACGCTCGCGCGATCCCGCCTTCGCCGCCAAGGTCGAGGATGTGGTCGGCTTGTACATGGACCCACCCGCCCACGCGGTCGTGCTGTCCATTGACGAGAAAAGCCAGATCCAGGCGCTGGAGCGGACCCGCCCCGACCGTCCGCTCGCCCCCGGCCATCCCACCGCCCAGACCCACGACTATACCCGTCACGGCACCACGACGCTGTTTGCCGCCCTCGACGTCCTGGCGGGCACCGTGCTCGGCCGCTGCATGCAGCGCCACCGGAACGGTGAGTTCATCCGCTTCCTCAACGCCATCGAGGCCGCCGTCCCGCCCGGCAAGGCGATCCACGCGATCCTCGACAACGTCGCCACCCACAAACATCCGAAGGTGCGCGCCTGGCTCGCCCGCCACCCGCGCTGGACCTTTCACTTCACCCCGACCTCGGCCTCCTGGCTCAACGCCGTCGAGGGCTTCTTCTCAGCACTCACGCGGCGTCGGCTGCGACGCGGGTCCTTCACCGGCGTCGTCGATCTGCAGGCAGCCATCAAACGCTACATCGCCGAGCACAACCGACGCGCCAGACCTTTCGTCTGGACCAAACCCGCCGCCAGCATCCTCGCAGCCGTCAGCCGATCCCCTGATCCATCCGTCTGAGTCAGTGCACTAGGAGGCCCGCATCGCCGTCCCGCAGGCGCGAGTAAGCCTAGACCATGCCGAAGCACCTCTGCATCGACCCCCACGACCCCTATGCCCAGCATGAGGTCCTGGTCGAGTTCGAGCGGGATGGTTCAGGTCTCCGCCTCGTCGCCGTAATCGATGGCTACGACGATGACATCCTTGGGGATCTGGTCGAGGCGCAACGCGAAGACCTGCGGCGAGAGATCGCCGATGCCGATTGCCCCCTGGCCGATCCCATCCCGATGCCACCGACCCACGGCACCACCTCGTCGCTGGCGCCACACTGATGTTCCGGGATCACCACGACGACGAGGGGATGAACCGCATCCTTACGCGGATGGACGACCGCCGGAGCCGGATGCCACTTTATCTCACCGGCTTCCTCGTCGCCGTGGCAGTCGTCGAGGCTGAGCGCGCTGATGATGGCATCGGGACGCCATGCCTCGATGGCGGCAGGGACGGCGGCGAGGGAGGCTTTGGCGATGCGCATGCCCGGGAGTCCGGGCCCCGGCGCTGCAACGGACAACCCCCGCCTAGCGGGTGGGATGGGCCCCGGGGCAGAGGCGGGCCTTCAGGGCGGCGTTGGCGACGTCCCTGTCCCAGCCCTTCCAGACGAGGATTCGGAACGCGCCGCGCCCCATCTGTCCCATCAGCACGGTGGAGGGCGAGACGATGCCGTCGCCGATCGTGCCATCGAGGGCTTGCACGTAGATCGTGGTCAGGGCATCCACCAGGGCGGCGTCGAGCTCCGCGGCACGGCGCGCACGTTCGCGCCACTCACGGGATCGGGCAGCTGCGGCCCGCTTGGCGGCTGCGGCCTTGGCAGGGCCTGACGACGCGCGGCTGTGGTCCGGCGCATACGTCTCGTCGTCGTCGAACACGAGGCCGTGTTCGTGGTCGTCCTCGGCATGGGCTGGATAGGCGAACACGGCGACGTCCCCTGCGGCCTAAAGGCTATGCCGTACGGGGATGAAAGCCACCAGGCGAAGCCCGCCCCGCAACGGGTTGGGCTGGCCTCCCAGGCCCTCCCTCGCCACCCCCCCTGATTCGCGCGGCGCATGTGCGGGAATGATCGATATGGAGAACAGGTCGAGCGGTGTAAGTCGTTGATTTCTAAAGAGTGGGCGGGGTGGAATGGGGTCTGTAACAATCACAATACTAAAGGGGCATGACCACAAGGGGCAGGGCCGACCTTCGGCCCGCCCCGAAGGGGTGGTCTCCTCTTATAGTATTGTCAGCGAGACCCCCGTCCCCCGCCCCTCCTAAGTCGTTGATAGCCCTTGTGGCAGGCGGGTCGAGTGCTACCATCACATCGATCATTTCCGCACGGATTCAGCCTCATGGCCTCCGCCTCTCTCACCGCCCACCTGAGCCTGCCCGTCCCGCGTGGACGGACGCCGTTCGTGCCGACGGTGCGTGGTGACCTGCAGGGCGCGGCCGTCAGCCCGCAGGCCTTCGATGAGGTCGCGCTGCAGGCACCGCGTCCCGTGGCCTTCCTCGTCGACCGCAGCCTCGCCCGGGTCCCCGGCGTCACCGCGCGCGACGTCGCCTTGTTCGAGTGGTGCTGCACGCTGGCAGTCCACGCAGACCCGACACTCTCGGAACTGGAGCTCACCGGGAATGCGAGCGTCAGGCAGGCGGGCATCGCCCTGTCGGGAGGCGGCAAACCGGCGCTCCCCCGGGACGTCGCGGAATCCCTAGGACGCCTGTTCGGCGGCGAGCGCCAGAGGCTGACGGTGGATGGGCTGTTCGCGTTCTCGCTGCAGCCGTGGGTCGGCGAGCTGCTGCGACCGGGCGGGCAATATGGCTACCTCGACCACGCCGTGCTGGCGCGGTTCCGCACGAAGGGTGGCATTTTGCTCTACCGGTGGCTCGTCGGGCAGATCGCGGCCGAACAGATCCGGTACAAGCCGCGCGCCGCGCCGGTCGAGTTCGCAGCCGATCCGCGCGACCTCGCCTTCAGCATGGGGATGCCTGGCGAGTTCCATTCCGGTCTGTTCCGTACGCGGTTCCTGACCCCTGCGCTCGCCGAGATCGCCGAGCACGTGAAAACCTTCGAGGTCGTCGAGACGCGCGAGGACAAGCGCATCCGTCCCCCGGGTTGGGAGGGCAACGCATCGCGGAACAAGATCGCCGCGGTCGTGCTCGTCGTCCGGATGCTGCCTCCGAAGGACACGCGTGTCATCGCGGTTCGGAAGCGGTCGAAGGAGCAGCTTGAGACCCTGACCGCCTATCCGGACATCCCGGCCTATGCGGTGTCGACGTCGACGCTGATGCGCCTGTCGTCGGCCTTGCCATCCAACCTTCAGCGCGGCGGCCTGCTTGGGTCCGAGGTGCACGGCATGCGCCAGCTCTGGTGGTCGGCCCTGCACGAGGCGCTGTCGGGTGAGGTGCTGACGGGGGGCTACTCGACACGCGCGTACCGGAGCGGCGCCCTGTTGGCTGCGATCGAGCGCGACGGGCCCGACGCCGCCTTCTGGGGTTTCGCCATGGAGGAGACCGACGGCCCCGACCTGCGACCCTTCCTCGCCGACAAGCCGAGGGTGGCCGCTCAGGGTAACCTGTCCCGCCGAATCCGGCACAAGCGGCATCGGGCGGGACAGACGAACGCGGGCCGCCGCGCGTTGCGGGAAGCCCGCCGGGACGGGACCGCGCCCGCGCCTGTCTCAAGGAACAGCACGGTGGGGGCCGCGGTGGAACACGTCGAGGAACCCGTCGAGGCAGCGGATCCGGCACCGGTTGAGGCGGCTCCGAAGGTCCAAGAAGTCCCGGGATTAGGACGCGAGCGGACCACGTTGGCCTTCGACGCGCCGGTTGACGAGATCGCCCGCAGGCTCCGCAACCCCGCGCTGAAGCTTGAGGCAGCGCGAGTCTGGGCCGCTACTCAGCTCGGGCAAGACTTCCCGGACGTGCAGGCCGAAAGGACACTGAACGACGTCCTGCAGAGGTTCCAGTGGGGGGACTTCCCGCTCCTCGCCGAACTCGATGCGTCGACCGGAGGCGGGTACCTGTGGCTGCTCAAAGCGACGCAGATGATGCTCGCCAAGAAGTTGCCCTACCTCGTCGGCGACAAGCTGCAGCACGCCCACGCCCTAGCGACGCGCGCCTGGATCGCCGCAGTCCGGAACGAGATCACGGACCTCGGCACGTCCAACGAGACGACTCGCGTCGCCCTGCAGCGCGACACCGCCCGGTATCGCGCCGAGTGGAAGAACGGTTCCAGGGCACGCGACGCGGCAAGGGACGCGCGCTACCGCCAGCCGGTCCCCCACTGCATCGACCCCGCCTTCATGCTGGCGCACCAGGCCAAGCGCGCCGCAAAGGACTGATTCGACACGTCAATCCCCGCGCGAGTTTCCTTGTCGGCAGGTTCGCGATCTGAATCCTGGCCGCGTCCCGGCCGATGCGGGACGATTCGGTTTTCCCGGGGCGGGGTTGAGCAGGCAGGTGCAGGTTCGCGCGTGCGTCGCTGAGCTATCTGAAATGGTGCACTGAGGCGGCGGACGAGATCCGGCGCCACATCGACGAACAGGGCTACGACCATCACGACCTGCATCTCAAGCTGTCCTCGATCCGTGAGGGCGTCTTCGAGGAGTTCATGGCCGGCAAGGGCGCCTGGAGCGCCCGTCGGCTGACATCCTTCGCTGAGGCTGTTCGTCGAATCGACATACGTGGATCCCGAGAACGGACGGGTCTACGACTGCTACCTGATGGACCGGGACGGCTTCGCGCTCCTCGCCATGGCATTCACTGGGCCGAGGGCCCTGCGCTGGAAGCTCGCCTACTCGGCCGCATTCAACGCGATGGAGCGCCAGCTCCGGGAACGGGCGCCGTCGATCGGCAACAACGTCCGGGACCCGAACCAACTCGTGGTCATCACCACCCAGCTCCTTGCCCTGACGCAGGAGCTGACCGTCCGGGCCGAGACGGCCGAGGCCGAGGTGGCGGTCAAGTCGGAGGCGCTGGCGATCGCGGCGCCGAAGGTCGAAGCGTTCGAGGCGTTCATGTCCACGGGCAAGAACGAGAACCTGCGGTCCGTCGCACGCCTCTGCAAGGCGCGGTCCCACGCGTGGTTCGCATGGGCCAAGGATCGCGGCCTCCTGTTCTACGAAGGGGGCGTGCTACAGCCCCGGGCAGATCTCAGGGCCGACGGGTACGCGGTGGTCGCGCAGGCGCCGGACGACGACGGGGTAATCCGGCTGCAGACCCGCGTCCCCCCCCCCCCGCGGGCCAGATCTAGTTCCAGCATCGATGGGCCGCGCACCTGATAGCCGTCGCCAAGGCGGCCGAGGCCGAGCGTCAGGCGCGGCTTCCCGGGGTCGCCTAACACCCCTCACAGTCTGAGTAGTGCCTAGGGCCCCGGTGAACGCCGGGGCCCTTTTCGTTCGTGCCGACGAGGGCGAATGATACCGAAACGCCCCTCGCGATCATTTCGCGTCAGTACGTCGGCAGGTCCGAAAGCGGGTCGTCGTCCTCGCCCGGCGCCGGCCGCTTGACCTCGACGACGGGCAAGGTCGCCAGGATCGCGGCGAGCCTCGCCGCGTTCGTGTCGCCCGGGGCCCGCTCCTGCCCGAGCTTATAGAAGCGGCCCTCGGTCCGGACCCAGCCGTCCCCGCGGGCGACGACGGGCGAGGTTGTCGCCACGCCATCCCCGAGGTCCGGATGCCCGGTGACCTTGCCGTGCAGGCGCTGGCGGCCCTGCGGGTCGGTGCCCTCGTAGTAATCGTCGATCAAGGGGGCCTTCGCGAGGTCGCGGGCGAGCGGCGTCCAGCCGGTCGCGATGAGGTCGCGATCCTGATAGGCGCGGGCTCTGCGAAGAGCGATGTCGCGGAGGGGGAGGCGTTGGAAGCGCATTTGGCGGGGTCCCGTTCTGGTGCTGCGTCGATGATGGGCCTGGGGCTGGCGAGGCACAAAAGTCAGGGGCACGGCGGCCGGGCGCGCCGGAGGACGGCGCCGTCATGCATGAGCGAGCCGTCGGGCCGCATCGCGAGGTCGGTGTCGACGTCCACGACGGAGCCGCCGTCGGCGAAGCAGCGCTGCGCCACGTACCGCCCGGCGCGGAGGAGGCCACCTCGGCAATCGAGCCCGTCGATCCCGAGCGAGGTGCCGGCGACGACGATCGCCCGGGTCCCCGCCGGGCCGCAGTAGACACCGTCCGCCGGCCACAGGCCGCCCCCTGCCTGAGCAGGCGCAGCCGCCAGCAGGACCCTCAATGCGCACGCCCCACGATTCCGCAGCATCACACCCCTCCCTCTATCCACGCCGATCCGTCAGGCTCGAACCAGGCCGCCGTCGCGCCAGTGACGACGGCGTCGCCGTCGCGGAATCCTGGTTCGATGCGCGGCCGGTACCGAACACGGCGCGCGCTAGGCGGCCGTTCAAGCCCGGGAGCTGGGACGCCGCGCGCCCACGCGTGCACCTCGCGGACGCCTGCCCTGTTCGTCCGGAGGCGCGCCGCCTCCGAAGCCCGGAACGTCACGTCCCGCAACGCGATCGCATCCATGTGGGCCGCGACCCAACCACCGACGCGGACGCTCCACCTGCGGCACCGGAGGTTGCGGTAGACCTCGACTTCAGCGCCCGGCATGGTCGTCGCACCGAACCCGGACCCACCCGGTCTTCCGAGCCTGTCCCGGGGCGCCACAGGTCTCGCAGACGCCTTCGGACAGACGCTCGACCGCTGCGATGACGGCCTCGTAGGGGTAGGCAGGGTCGTGATGCGGGGCGAAGTAGACCCTCAGGCTCCCATACTTCTCCTTCACCTGAATGGTCTGAAACTCCGGCGGGATACCCACCTCTCCCATCCACTCGGCCATGAGGGTGAGCAGCCAGTGCCAGCCCGGGCCGGTCTCGACGGGCTCGCCGTAGACCTCGGGGAACAGCTCCATGAGCTGGCGCCAGCTGTCCTCGGGCACGGGGGCCGGCATGGGCCCGGCGCGCCAGCGTGTCGCCAGGTACCGCGACGTTGCCTCCCACGTCAGCGCGCGGTCGGTGAGCAGTTCACGGCGCCCGCGGTACCGGGCCGTCGGCACGCCCTCGTACCGAACGCGAGGGCCGGCCGGCGTCGGCTCGACACCCATCACGCGGACGTCCGCGGCCTCGTCGCCGAGGGCCTCCCGGGCGATGGCGTGGAACTCATGGATCAGCGCGCGGGTCATCGGGGGCTCCAGGGACGGACGTCGGGAAGGCGGGGGACGGCGCGGAGGAATCCCGCTGCGGAGCGGGCTTCGTTCAGGGCGATGCCGGGGTCGCGGTCGCCGTCCTCGACGAGGCGAGCGAGGGCGCCGACGTAGGCGTAGACGCCGCGGCCGAGGTGGCCATCGACGCGTCCGGTCTCGACGTCGGCCTCGACGTCGGCCCGGAGCGCCCGGAGCAGGGAGACGATCTGCATGTCGGCCCCCTAGTGCCGGGGGCCGGCGTCCCGGGCGTCGAGGCAGACCCCGACCAGCCTCCGGAGGGCACGGAGCGATCCGCCGCGTGGCCAGTGGGCGTGCAGGGCGTCGATCTCGGCGGCGTCGAGCGGCGGGACCGGGCCGAAAAGATCGAGGTTGCGCTCGAACGCCAGGTCGCCGAGGATCCGGCTTGCGAGCACCCCGAGGTGTTCCGGGCCCGGGTCAGGCACGCGCAGCACGAGGCAGCGGTCCAGCAGCGGCTTCGGGATACCAGCGAGGGTATTCGCAGTGATGACGAAGTTGACATGGCTCAAATCTGTAGGACAATCGAGATAGACGTCCATGTACCTGCATGAACTCTCGCGTTCGAGCATGTTCACGAGTACATCCAAGACGTTGCCGTTGTGTCTATCGGACCCGATCTTGTCGATCTCGTCGAGGACTAGGAGCGGGTTGGCGCAGCCCGACATCATTATTTCACGAAGCGGGGTGGAGACCTTGCCGGTGCTCCAGCCGCGCGACACGCCCTGAAACATCGCGTCCATGCTCCCGCCGAGGCTGTGCACGGTCGTGGGAACGCCGAGGACCTCGCCGACGCGTCGAGACAGGCGCGTCTTACCGCAGCCAGGGGGGCCGACGAGAAGCACGGGGGGCAAGCGCACGACCGACTGTCCGACAAGCGGACGCAGCATCCCATCGATGACGGGTGCCGTGTGCGGCGATTCCCCGACGAGCTCCGTCCGCACCGCCGCCAGGTTGTCGGGCACGAGGGTCAACGGGATCCGCTTGCCGACGATCTTTCGAACGTCCTCGGCGGGGTTGTTGCTCCCCTTGGACCCGGCCGTGGGCAGGTGTTCGACGCTGGCGACCACGACGACGCCCGGCGAATAGACCAGGTCGTCTCCCGACAGGTCGTCGAGCGGATGGGCGCCCGGCCGCCGGGCGATGCCGGCACGGTCCTCCAGGACGTCAGCGTCGAGTCCGCTGAGGCCCGCCAGGTCGTCGAGGTAGGGCGGCTCGTCGGCGACGGGACCTGAGCTCATCGCCGCCTGGACGATGCCGAGCACGTGGACGAGGCCGGCCACTTCGCGACGCACGGTCTGCAGCTGCACGTGCCTCGCTTCGGGGATATACCCTGCGTCCGCCGTCATCGAGGGGATCGCGGCGGCCCCCAGGAATTCGAGCATCGAGACCATGAGGCCGTGGGTCGTGACGTCGACGTACGTCGACGCCGGGCGGCGGCGCCATGCCTCGAAGCACATGACGGCGCAGCGGGACGCCGAGCGCGCGCAGCCGAGCGCGGCGGCCCAGACGGCCGTGCGGTCGCTGAGGTCGACGACGACCTGGCGGGTCTCGGCCAGCATGCGGTCCTGGCCACGATCGTGCCGCTCCAGCGCGAGCATGCAGCCATGCTCAAGGATGCGCAGCTTCGCCACGTCGGGCCCGGTGAGGACGCTCTTGATCGAGCGCTCCAGGCGCAGCGGGAACCGGTGCGGGCTTCGCTTCTCGATGAGTGGCGTCAGGAACTCCTCGATGTCCCGGCAAGCGTCGCTGCCAACGAACTCGGCCCCGCTGAGCAGGTCCAGCGTCGAGTGAGGCGGGTCGATGAGCGAGGGCAAGCGCGGCTCGGAGTAGGACGTCAGCTTCTTGCGGACAGCGGCAACGTAGCCAGCCATGACGGCGGCGCGATCGGTCTTCGACATTGGGAATACTCACTCGGATAGGGCGGACGCGCGGGCGGGCCCTGAGCACGGGGGGCTCAGGCGGCGGCGGTCGATTTCCCTGACGAACGAGCGAAGGTCACGGCGGAGTCCCTGCGGTGAGGACGACAGGTAAGCACAGACCTGAACTCAACGCAATTGATCAAATATCACTATGGTGTATAGTCTGTTAATGCGATCGGTAAAACTCTAAGTCTTTGTACTCTATAGAAGTCATCTGAGGCGTTATACTCCGAAACGACCTCTATATGGGTCATCATAGCCTTTGCTGTAACCTGATCTGTCCACAGGCTAACGGGTCGCGTGCAGTTTCCCGAGGGGGATCGCGCAGACGCGAATCAGTCTCCTGCAAAACTTTCTGCTCGCCGTCCAGTATGAATCGTCAAACGCGTGGCACGCTTCTCAGCGGGACAGCCAACGCGGTAAAAGTTGTGTCCGGGAATTCATCGTCGTCTTCGTCCAGCGGGATAGGCTTCGTCGGCCTGCTGACCATCCTGCTCGTCGGCCTCAAGCTGACGCACAACATCGACTGGTCCTGGTGGTGGGTTTCCTCGCCCTTCTGGATCTCGGCGCTCGTCGGGGTTGCCGTCGTGTCGACCATCTTCCTTGTCGCGGCCATCCTCGACCTTCGGAGGCGTCGGCGGGAACGGGCCCACCGCGAGCGTGACCGCATCGAGCGGGAGCGTCACGACGCCGAGAGGAGCGAGCGCATCGCTAAGGAGCGCGCCGCATCCCCCGGCACCCGCTGGCGGGGTGGGCTGTGAACGCCATGAGCGCCTCGCCCCTGCCGCAGATCCCGCCGGTGACGAAAGAGCTCCTCGAAAGCTTGGAGCGCCGGTTCCGCGGCATGTCGAAGGAGACCGTCGCGGCGCACATGGAGTGGGCCGCCCGGTACCGCGCCGAGCTTGAGGCCAAGCAGGCCGAGGTCGCGGTCAAGCACGTCAGCATCGCCGAGAAGCGTAGGGCGATGACCGAAGATGAGATCGCCGGTGAGCTCGTCGGCGAGGCGATGACGACCGAGGAGCTCATGACGTTCCTCGCTGACTGCGGCTTCGTCCGCATCGCGGCGCCGTGATGCGCTGGGTCGAGACTGGTCCCGGCGGCCGTCAGGGTTTCAGCGGCGAGAAACCGGTGGCCCACGTCCTGACCTTCCACCCGCGTGACCTGCGCCCGGGCAAGCCTGCCTGGGAGTGGGCGCTGAACATGCCGAAGGTGCCCGGCCTGGAAATGGAGGGCACCGCTGCCACCGAGGCCGATGCCAAGGCGGCCGTCGAATCGGTGTGGATCGCATGGCTCGATCTGCAACCAATCCCCGGGAGGGCTTGAGCCGTGGACGCGAAAGACATCTCCGATCTCGCCCTGCGTGTCGCTGCCATGAGCGACCACGAGCGCGACGAGTTCGACAACGAGGTTTCCGACCTCCGGGCTAAACTGCGTCTGCGCGAGGAGAATCGGATCGCCGAGCTGCGTGCCATGCCCGACCTGGAGGTCATCAACCGGATCATCAGCGTGGCCTGTTCGGAGGCGGAGGCCACGCTGCAGGAGCTCCGGGACGCCGGCTTCGTCCGCAACCCGCCGACCTACCCCAAGCAGAGCTTCATCATCGGTGAGGCGAAGGCGTTCGAGGGATGGGCACGCGCGAGAACATCTCTGCGCTGCGCGAACACCTCAAGCACGCCTACCCCCACGTGCGCTGGTCCAAGGGGGCCTGACATGCCGTGCATCCGGGCCAAGACCTCCTACTACCCCGCCGACCGCGATCCGCTGACCGGCGAGCTGCGACCTGGCGCGATTCCCCCGGGGATCTACTGCGAGACCGAGGGCGGCATGCGGATGCTGCGGACGGGCCTGGAGCGGAAGGGCGTGCTGGCGTCGATCCTCCCGGCCCCTTCGCTGATGGGCCTGCGGATCCAGCTCGCGACGCCCGAACAGGTTGAGGCGTTCAAGGCTCTCGATGCCCGGGAGCAAGGCCGCTAAGACCGGGCATGGAATCCCGATGCGACGCCGACGATCCCCTGGGATCGGGCGCCCCGGTCCGATGACGACGCCGGCGATCGGCTGCGCGATCTGTGCGCCCGGCTCAAAGCCGCGGGAGGGCGCAGGGCGTGAAGCAGGTGACGATCGACGAGCTGGCGAAGGCGGTCGCCGCGCACGCGATGCGCATCATCGCCGAGACAAACGATGCGGATCCCGTGGGGCGCCGGGCCCGCCTTCACGGCATGCTCACGGACTCGCTGGAGATGGCGACGCGGCGCGAGGCTCGGAACGACAGGCGCAGGGTTGGGAGGAAGCGGGCATGATAATCCACGAGTCCGAGTACGGCGACGGGCCCGGTAACTTCGACGTCGAAGTCTATGGCGACGTGCTGAACGTGAACCTGACCTACCCGAACATTACGATCGACGGCTGCCGGCACGTCCACGTGAACCAGGAGAGCGTGCGCGCCAGCGATGGCATCCGGCTCTCCTACGACTACGACCGTGACGGCTGGAGCATCCAGCAGCAGGTCTGTGTCGACCTCGGTGACCGCATCTATACGCCGAATCCCGACGAATGGGTCGAGGTGTCGTTCGTGCAGTCCTGGTCCCTCATGCGCGACCAGAGGGAGGGAGACTTTCAATGACCGACACCGTTCGCATCGAGGTCGAGCTGATCAGCGAGACCGACAACGCGGTGAAGGTGCGCCCGCTTTCCATCTGTGGACGCCCCCTGGAACGCAAGTGGCTTTTAATCTGTAGGTCCTGGGTTCGAGTCCCAGCGCGCTCACCAATTACCTTTTTTTCGCAACAACTTAGCGATTCGCGCAAATTTCGTGCTACCCTATCATGAGATGGGGTTGCACCGGGGCAGCACAGGATCCGTATGCTTGTTCCGAAGGCCGCTTAAGAGTGCGTCCGCGAATCTACCATTCTCTGCCCAACGTTTTGCGCCCGAGTTTGTGAATGCGACGAGATGCTGCCGCTCATGAACATGGCGAAGCGCGCTGGTAAGCCTCAGGATATGCGGCGTTCATCAAGTGGGATCTTGGCCAGATTGCTCGTCGGTAGTCGGATCGGGTAGCTGCGCAGCGGGATGCAGGTAATCTCATGTAATCGTCCAAAGTGTGCAGCCCTGCGGTGTGGTGGCATTAGTTTCGCTAAGGCTACCGCACACTGAGGGGCGTTATGGGACAGGTTCCTCACGCCTGTGCCACAACAACTTAGGCGGTCCATCGGGTAATTTAAGCTGGTCAAGAGAGCGTAAGGGCGGCCGCCAAGCGTTACGGCCTTAGTGCCACGCCAGTGCAGAAGTCGCGCTCACGCCATATCTGCACCGATGCGCGTCTAGAACCAAAGGAGCCGCGCTCCAGCGTGCTCAGCTGACGGTCGAGGCGGTCATCGTCGCCTTAAGGTGGTAAACGCTGCTACCACTGGACGACTGCCTCTACGCACTGCAGCAGAGCCTGCCGCATCTGACCAGTTCGTCGCTGCATCGCTGCTTGCAACGTCACGGCATAAGCCGCCTGCCGGATGCCGACGGCGACAAGCCCAAGCGCTCTAGAGCCTTCCCGATCGGCTACTTCCACCTGGGCATCGCGCAGATTAGCACCGAATAGGGCAAGCTTTACCTGTTCGTGGCCAATGACCGCTAAAGCCAAGTTCGCCTTCGTTCAACTGCACGAGAAGGCGACACAACAGATTACGGCAGCCTGTTTTTTACGATCTGGTCGCTGCCGTGTCGTACACGATCCACACCGTGATGACGGATAATGGCATCCAGTTCGCCGACAACCATCCGGTGGACGGGGAGGCCGCGTCGAAGGCGGCTGCCTATTAGCCAGAGCGCCACAAGCCGTGCATCTAAGCCTGGCACTCCTTCGATTGAGCTCAGCGAGCAGGCCAAAATCGAGCATCGGTCGACCAAGCCACGCTGGCCGTGGACGAATGGCCAAGTCGAGCGGATGAACCGCACCATCAAGGACGCAACGGTCAAGCTCTGCCATTATGCCAGCCACGACGAGATCCGGCTGAACCTGTAGCTGTTCGTCGACGCCAGTATATACGGCCGCCGGCTCAAGACCCTCGCGGCCTCACCCCCCTACAAGTTCATCTACCAGACCCGCACGAAAGAGCCCGAACGCTTCAGGCTCGATCCGTCACACCTCACGCTGGGACTGATCATCTAGATAAACCGACCGACCCTGCGCAGTCATCATCAAGCAGCGGCCCCGTGCTGACTGCGGACAGCAGCAAACTTTTGGCGAAGAAGCGATGCGTAGAAAGGATTTCCATCATCGCCTGTTGCAAAAGCACGCTGACGCGGGCAGTCATCATAAAAGCAAACCATAGTATAGCTAGATTTGCGTAAACCTTTATAAGCTCTATAGGCTATTTAAATGCATCAGTGCATTGAATAGCACGCAACCGAGGTACGAAGCGCCTGCCGCTGATCGGAGCGTCCCTCTCCTCGGATAACGCCGGAGCAGTCCCTTTTGTATCTGGTGTTGACGCTTCAGGCGGACGAAGACCGTGGTAGCGCGACCGCTCAATGATGGAAGTCGCCCAAGCGCGGTGCGTGGCCGGCTCACACATGGCACCATCGTGTCGGAACACCGCCGGGGCGCAAGGGGCAAGGATCAGCTGAGCTGCGTCGAGGTCTTGATCGCGCACGGCAAAGGCTGCATGGATTATGGGCATCTGCGAGGGGTGGATGGCGGTCTTGCCCACAAACCCCCAAGCCACGTCCTCCGCAACCTCACGCTTTAGGGCCTCGTCGTCGTCGATAATCTCGTTTACCGGCGCAGTGAGGCGGAAGCCTGCCGGAACCATCAGGTTCACCAAATTGGCAAGCACATCACGAAGCGGGCCGTCATAGACGGTCCTGCCACGGCTTCGTCGCAGCCCCAGGCAGGCCAAGAGGTCGTTACCCCCGACCCGCAAAGCCAAAATCCTTGAATTGGCCTCAGCAGTGAGCTCGTCGCGCAGGTCACGTACCGCTAGGGGATCAAGAATTTCCCGGGTTTCCAAAGTTGGCATGAGCCGCAGCTTAGTCCCCGAAACTGTCTCAGCCCACGCCCTTACTTGGCCAGGTCGAACTTTCGGGCAGACGAGGCCATCCACGGCATCGATGGCCGGCATTCCGGTGAGTGATGCGGCCATCTCGAGGTTGCGTGGTCTTACGAACACAAGAGGCGTGGCAATGTAATCACGCTTCGAGGCCCTAAGGTCCACCAATAGTTTAGAGAGACGTGCGAGCCCTTCCGGAACGTCTACGTCCGCGAGGGCGTCCTCAAGGCAGAGAACTACGGACCGAAGTCCCTGCAACTTTCGGCCGAAGACGACATCAACTGCGCTTGGATGGGTTATCGGCATGTAAAGCGTCGCCCCGAGCGCGTAGGGGTGTACAAGAGACTGCTCGGGCACGTTGGAAGCCATGTTAGCCGACCTTCCGAATCAGGGTAATAGCCTTATAAGGCCCAAGCGTCGGACCCACTGTGTCGAGCGCGACGCCAGATAATTCGGCTAAAGTGACAAGGGGAGCGAGATCTGGGTCCTTAGGGTCAACAACCAACACGCGCTCAGGGACACGCCGCAGGACTGCCCGTGTCGCTTCGGCGATGCCCGGCTTAATTCGGTTACGGTCTATGACCCCGCACCGTGCAGCAACCAAAGCTATTGCGTCCTCAGCGAGGGATCGCGCTGCGGATCTATCGACGTCGGTCCAACTTGCCGGTTGGACTGTCTTGAGGGCAGCCTCGACGTGAGGCCACACAGCTTCGATGAAGGCGCGTGAGACATCGTGTCCGGCGAGATGGGACTGCACGGTGCAGGCGTGGAATTGTCCGGGTCCTACGAGGGCATCATTGAGCACACTTCGGCTGGTCAGGCCTGAGATCGTGGCTCCGAGGATTCCAGATGGGATGAGCCAGTCCTCTCCGGAAGCGGAGAGCCATGCCCGTCCGGCCGCATCAGCCAGCGTCACGAGCCGCGGGGCAAGGGCGGGGTGCCCGGCAAGGCTCGCCTCGAGTTCGCTTGCAATGGCACCTTTTCCCGTCCATCCATCGACGAAGACAAGGCCATCCACCGGGCGGCGGAAGAGAACATGGTTGAGAGCGACAATATCGATGCCTCTATCGCGTATGATTGAAATCCCATAGTGAGCCACGTCAGCTTGGAGCTCGGCGAGTGCGCGGCGCAACAGGACACCGAGAGGGACACCTGCGCGCACTAGGCTTACCAGCGTCACAGGCTGCCCTTTCCCCCTGAACAAGGCGAGGGCTAAAGCAGCAGTGTCCCGTCCAAAGCGGTGGGCACCTCCATTGACGGCATCGCGGTAGAGTTCGAGGTAGGCGGGGGATGGGACCATCTCCGCGCATAGCATCTCAGAATAATGCCGCCGTCCGGTCTGGATCAGCCATTCCTTTTCTGCAATCTCGACTGAACCAATTGTAACGGGTCTGAGCAAAAACTCGATGTCCGGCGGATCGTAGCTGCCATGGAATCTAGCGGCCGGCATGGCGACGGGGGTATAGGCGCTCATCAAATCACCACTGCGGGAATCAGAGCGCCGAAGATGGATCATTTAGTCTGGCGGTTAATCGATGGACCGAACCGGGTTTAGCGTCCTTCTCCGCATAGATGACGGCGAACAATTCAGCCAACTGCCCGCGCGAAGGTGTTGCTATTAGGTCGCACAGCGCCATGAACCCGAAGTCCGAGACCGAATCGCCGATCCCCACTACGAGCCGCCCTGGATCTGAGCGGCGGGCGCCAGTGACGAGCCGCTCGCAGGCTAGGCGCTTGGAAATGCAGGCCGGAATATAAGCCATATTGTTGCTGTTCCGATGAACGCTCCACCCGGCAGGTGGGGCTAGCGCATCGGCGAGGATGGCAAGCCCAGCGCCATTCTCGTCAATGTTGTCCTTGAAGACTGTATAGGCGCCAATGCCGTCCTCTTCGACGATCCACGACCGGAGCTGGAGCCCTGCCTCGAGCGCGATTTGCCTCCCGCGGTTAAGGAGAAGATCAAGATCGCTTCTTGCATCGGTGAGCCCTCGCGCGACTTCAGCGCGCCATGCCGCATCCACCTTCCTATCCGGCAATAGGACAACTGCACCGTTCGCCAGGACGGCGCCGTTCCGGAATGGGAGCCTGACACGTGCGAATGCCCCGCTTCCACGTGCTGTGACCGGAACAACCTCGGCCGTTTCGCTGAGCCACCTGAAGAGATTGGTCTGAGCGCGGGTAGCGTAAGAGTGGTGCCCATTGGCCGCTTCAGCGGCCAATGTGAGATGCTTAGCCTCTGCGGGTGGGCTTTTGCGCGCCGACTGGAACAGCGTGTCGTCGAGATCCACGAGGACGAGAGGTGGGACCATTAGGTAGCCTCAGAAAGGATCGTAAGAGCGGGTCCAAGTGCACGCACGAATGCCGGATCGACACACTCAGGGGGCGTCTCGGTGCAGAGTAGGATGCGATCGTACTTGGCCGGGTCAACGTTGTAGGCGAAGTTTGGGATTCCAATGCCGTATGAATCCCTAAAGCACAAAGCAGAGTCGATAGCGTGGCCGAGAGCGATAGGCGAACGCGTGACAGCCGAGAAGCTGACGTCACAACCGATCTGTTCCAGCGCCTCAGCAAGTAAAAAAGGGCGCCAGACATGCTCGCCCGTTCCTAAGACGAGGACCCGCTCGCTCGTTAAGAAGCCAGGGCCAGCAGCCACTTCGGGATGTCGGCGGATACCCATCCGCCCCCAGTCTCGACGAGGGTCAAGGGGGATAGTACCGGGTGCCGTAACGTCAACGTGGGGCATACACGGAATGGATGCCCCCTCGCGCGGCGCCCACGTAAAGCGCCCCGAAAGCAGACTCACGGTCTCAACGGGCTCGCCCCAGCTATCGCCGGCAGAACCGGCAGACCAATCGGTGATTGTGGCCAGCACGACCTTACGGATGCCTTGAATTCCCGCATTTTTAAGGGCAGCGCGCAAGTTTGCGAGCGTCTGGCCTGTGGTGATCTCGTCGTCTACTAGGACCAGAGACCCCGCACCAACGACCATGGCATGAAGGGAGGAGTCCGCGGGCTGATGCACAAGATGAGTCGTGGCATGGCTGTGGTCCTCTGAGAAGTGAGCGAGGACTGAGGTGCAAAGGGGATGGCGCGTGCTCGGAAGGTAGACCGCGTCGTCGCGCCCGGTGATGCGGCACCATTCCCTGTGGACGCCAGCTCCCAAACCAACGGCGGTCTCTGCCAAGCCCATGATCAAGACCGGCCCAGGCAGGTCACAGGGGATCTTCGCCGCCATAGCTAGAAATGTCGCGCGCATAATAGTTGGGGAGACCGGGATATGCCGCCCAAGGACTCGCGAAACAAACAGGAAAGCCCGCTTTGGATTGCGCCGCTGAGCGAAGCCAAAAAGTTCTTCCGCTGCCACATCCGAGGCGTGGACCTCGACCGAAATGCGGCCGGTGGGCAAGTCAGCATGGTAGTTGATGCGAGAGCTCGCATTAGTCGGGTGCGTAAGCGCGGCGTCACTCATTGGGGGGTCCTACGAACGGACTCTGGCGGCGCAGTCCGCAGGTGACTCCAGCGGCAGTAAAAATAAGCGAACCAAACGATCGCAGCAGCAAAAGCTGTGATGAAAGCGATGTTGAACCACGGGACCGGAACATAGCTACGCTGGACGCGATGTATAGCCGTGACATTAGGAAACATGGAGAGAAGGGTCACGCGCCATCCATAGGATGTGATCAGAGCGTAGTTGCTGTCCTGTGTCGATTCGGCGGCAATTGAGGATGCCGCCGATTGGATATCAGCTGCGTCGAACTTGAAGTAAAATGGAAAACCCCACCCAGTATCCTCATTGTGGTAGACGTGCTGCCTTCGAGTGCCCGGATCTTCGGTGAAGATTTGGTAGACGCCAGTGGCTCGCTCGTTCTTTCCGCGTCCCCACAGATAAACATCCGAGTTCAGCACGCGGACAACACGATGGGACGGCAAGTAGAAATCAAGAACGAGCCCTAAAGGCACCAGGACGATTGCGGCTGCTGCTGCGAGAGCGATGCGGCGTCGCGCTTTGCTTCTGAGAGCCTGGACGTTCATCAGGCCCCCGCCCTACCGGTGGGCGTCACGTCCAGGCATTGGGGCTGAGTGCTGGCATCGAGCCTGGCCTCAGTCACAAGCATAATGGCAAATGGGTTTAGGAAGAGTATCCCGTCAAAGCTTGTGACATGGATCATCGTAATCACCGTCTCGCTTCCAACCGCCAAACAGCACCGCGTGCCATCCGGGCAACGCCCGCAACATCGGTCTCTGGCCCGTCGTCGCCCGCTAGCAGAGGGATGCAGCCGGCGGCTTCTACGAGAGCTTGAGCGAGGCACCCTCGTACAGCAAAATTTACGTTCTGAGCTCCTTGGAGTGATGCCGTCACCACCCCGATGACGCGGCCCCGCGTATCAAGCACGGGTCCCCCACTCGATCCGCCCTGAATTGGGGTGGTGATCTGAAGTATCCTGGTATCCTCTGATGGCCCAAGGAGGCCAGACACCGACCCATTGGCGACCTGCGGCCCCGACCCAAGGAAGCCGGCAAGCGGATAGCCCAAGGTGATTGCCGTCTCCCCAAGTGAGGGCCCATGACTGGCCCTGAAGTAAAGCGGGGCGCCTGCTACCTGAGTCTGAAGACGTACCAGCGCGAGATCGCAATTAGTATCAATGATGATGGGCTCTACGTTCGTGCGTCCGTCGTAGCCCGTAGCAACAAGGATACACGCGCCATCAACTACATGGGCGTTGGTGACCATTAGCCTTGGCGCGACGAGGAAGCCGGTTCCGGTCCAGGACGAAGCGTTCGCGAGCGTCTCGTCGGACGGAGGAGGGAGGGGAGGAAGCGGCGTAGGCTCTACCCCTTCATCAATGGTGACTCCGTGCAGCCGACCAAGGTCCGCGAGGCCACGCATGGTGCCTTCGGATAGAGCTCGTAGCTTCCACCCGCCCCCATGTCGGTAGAGGCGAGCGAATGTAACAGCTGTTAAGACTCCGGCATCAGCCGCAAGCATCAAGGCTGAGCCATCAACAATAAACCGAGTAGCAGCGGCCGCGGATAGTATTCGCACGCCGCGCACTGCATAAACGACGAGCAAGACGCTCTCCGTGCCAGACCCTAGCGCTTCCAAATCAATCCCGTAACGCCCGCTTCCGAAGTCCACAAGGTACTCGGGAGGCGGCGAGCCGAAGTGCCAGGGTGAGGCAGGCGAGGAGCCCAGCGGAATCGTAGCTAATGCGAAACCTGATGGGAGACAAAATGCCTCGAACTGGATGTGGGTCCCAGAAAGCAAGCGATTCTGGCCGACGACGAGTCCAGTACTCATGAGCCATTCTCGATACGACGAAACCCGTGTCGGTCCATGAACGTCCCTTTGCGAGCAACAACGCCAGGCTGTATTTGCTCACTTCGGCAAATAAGACCGAACAGGACTGCATCTGTGTTTCTTAGGGTAAGAGTAATTATTAAAACTTTCGCTGCAATAACTTAGTTAACCTATCTAACTCATGATTATTAAAGCTTCGTAAAACCTATCAAAATCTTCGGAATACCGCTGACAGTCAGCTTGACAGGACAGAACAACCAAGTAGGCTCTTCCTGCAGCCGGCTGTGGGCAACGATGCTTATGCCGAATCGAGGTTGAGACGTGATGGCCGTTTCGTTGACCAAGGGCAGTTCGATCTCGCTGGCCAAGCAGTCCCCGGGCCTCTCGCGGATCAGTATGGGCCTTGGGTGGGATCCTGCGAAGAAAGGCGGAGGGTTCTTTGGTAAGCTATTTGGCTCAAGTAGCAGCGACTCCATCGACCTGGATGCCTCCTGTCTGGCCTTCGCGGGCGGGCGTCACGTCGACACTGCATACTTCGGGCGCCTCGACATTCTCGGTGGTGCGATCCACCATAATGGTGACAACCTGACCGGTGACGGCGACGGTGACGACGAGGTAATTGATATCGACACCAGACGCCTTCCAGCGGAAGTCGACGCCCTCGTCCTGACCGTGAATTCCTTTCGTGGGCAAACTTTCGACGAGGTCGACAATGCCTTCTGCCGGGTCGTGGACAGGTCCAACGACAGGGAGCTCGCCCGCTTCACGCTAGCGGAGAAGGGGCGTCATACCGGAGTCGTCATGGCCATCCTTCGCAGGGCTGGCACCTCCTGGGACATGCAAGCGATAGGTAAGGTCGCGCACGGCCGCACTGCGGCTGACCTCGTAGGACCTGCTCGGGATTGCCTCTGAGCCTGCTTTCGCCAGGATAAACGCTACTATGACCAGTCTTGCGAAGGGGGGAAACGCCCCCGTGCCCAGCGGCGACCTCAAGGTCGTTGTGGAATGGGCTTCGACCCCTGGCGTCGACGAGATCGATGCCGCCGCCTTTCTGATTGGAGCAAATGGGCGGGTCTCGGGCGATGCCGACATGATTTTCTATGGTCAGCAAGGAGATCGCGCTGTGCGCTTCGAGCGTGCGCCTACCCTCGTACCCAACCGCGACGCATCTGTCTTTCTTATCAACACGGCGGTACTTCCGGATCACGTCCAGAAAGTCGCCTTCAGTGGGACCATACACCGAGCCCGGGAAACGGGGATGCACTTCGGTAAGATCAGCGACCTCAGGGTCTCTGTTCAATCAGTACAAGGGGAAGTTGCTTCCTTTGTCGCGCCTCCTGCCTCCAATGGCGAAACTGCGCTGGTCCTCGGCGAACTGTACCGACGTGACACTGGCTGGAAGTTTCGTGCAGTTGGGCAAGGTTTTGCTAGCGGCCTTGCCTCGCTGGCGAACACCTATGGCGTCGACGTCGAGGATGCGGGAACATCCTCTGCTCCTATACCTCAACCACAGCCTATTGTCCCGCCCCTTCCGGTGCCTGCTCCACTGCCTCAACCGCAGCCCGTAGTGCCGCCTGTACCGAAACCGATCAACCTCTCCAAGGTTAGCCTGACCAAAGAGCGTCCGAGTGTCTCGCTCGAGAAGCGGTCCGACTACGGTGACGTGACGGTCAACCTGAATTGGAGTAGGGCAAAGCCGGGCGGTCTATCCGGGCTATTTCAGCGCGGCAGCGGGGGGATCGATCTCGACCTTGGCTGCCTATACGAATTGACAGACGGATCGGTAGGATGCGTCCAAGCACTTGGTGACAGCTTTGGCCAGCTCGACCGGGAGCCATTCGTAGCCCTCGATTCCGATGACCGCTCGGGTGCATCGCTAGATGGCGAATGGATGCGGGTGAATGGCCGATACTTCACCAATATTCAACGTCTGCTCGTTTTTGCTTTTATCTACGACGGTGTACCCAACTGGGCCCGCACTGACGGGCTGGTGACCGTGCGTGTCCCAGGAGAAGGACCAGTTGAGGTCCGAATGGAGGAGGGATCGAATGCCAAGCGCATGTGCGCAGTGGCATTGATCGAAAACGACTCTGGTCGGATGCGGATCTCCCGGGAGGTCGCGTACTTCCGCGGGCATGACGACATGGACCGCGCTTACGGGTGGGGTCTCCGTTGGCAGGCAGGTTCCAAAGATTAAAGCCAGCCATCGATAGATAGTTGTCGCGACGACCATTCGCAAGTTTTCGGGAGGTGACGGAACGATGAGCGCACTTAGTTGGATCAAGGCACAAAGCGACGCGGCGACGTCCGCGATCAAGGGCGAGATTAACCGGTTCAATAATCGAAAGTTCATGCAGGGAGCGGTCGCCATCGGCGTAGCTATTGCCGCAGCGGACGGTAACATCGACCAGGATGAAAAACGCAAACTCTACGGCGTCTTCCAGAACCTAGATGCTCTGAAGACCTTCAAGTGGGATACGGTTCAGCCACTCTTCGATGAACTGAAGGGCAAGTACGACTTTGATGCTGAGATTGGCCTCGCCGAGGCAATGAAGTACGTCGGAGCTCTACGCAATGACCCGGCTGCGGCCCGCCAGTTGATCCGTATCGGTATTATGGTTGGCGGCGCAGACGGTACCTTCGACGACAAGGAGAAGGACGTGGTGCGCAAGGCATGCCGTGAGCTGGGCCTATCACCGGCCGACTTCGAGCTTTGAAAGGATGACGAGGAGGCCCTTGAGGAGGCGTCTAGTCGCCGGAACATTGTTCCGGATCTAGGGCAAAGCCCTGGTTCTACCGAAGACAGGCGCTCAAGGGGCGCCTCAAGCAACTTGTGTGAGAAGGAAATTAGGATGGCCGTGAGTTTGAGCAAGGGCGGCAATGTCAGCCTGTCCAAGGAAGAACCGAACCTTGCCAGAATCCTCGTGGGGCTCGGTTGGGATAACCGCAAGACGGATGGGAAGGACTTCGACCTCGACGCTTCGCTTTTCATGCTTGGCGAGTCCGGCCGGTGTTTGAATGACGCGGGGTTTATTTTCTACAACAACAAGGAATCGGCCGACGGATCGGTAAAGCATCACGGAGACAACCGCACTGGTGAGGGTGACGGTGACGACGAGAAGGTGAGTGTGATTCTCAGCAAGGTTGGTTCCGACGTGCAGAAGCTCGCAGTCACTGTAACGATCCATGAAGCAGGCGAGCGGGGTCAGAACTTCGGTCAAGTTCAGAACGCTTTCATCCGCATCGTAAACGAGGAGACCGGTCGCGAGATTGCTCGCTACGACCTTGGCGAGGACTATTCCACGGAGACCGCGATGGTGTTCGGGGAAATCTACCGCCACAATGGCGAGTGGAAGTTCAAGGCGATCGGGCAGGGCTACGCGGGCGGTCTTAATGCAATGGCGCTGCAGTACGGCATCAACGTCGGCTGAGCACCCGTTCAATTACTCCCGCAAATTTCGCGTTGATGCGTTCAGACAACCCTATTCACCTCCCGTAATTGTACACAGACTTACAAAAGGATTGAGCTATGCCTGTGAACCTCAGCAAGGGGGGGACCGTTTCGCTCTCCAAGGAAGCCCCGGGACTTGCCGCCATACTTGCCGGCCTTGGTTGGGATAATCGCGTCTCCGACGGTAAGCCGTTTGATCTGGATGCTTCTGTGTTCCTTATCGGCGCCGACGGGAAGTGCGCCAACGACGCGGCATTCATCTTTTATAACAACAAGAAATCGACCGACGGTTCGGTCGAGCACATGGGTGACAACACCACCGGACAGGGCGACGGTGACGACGAGGTCGTGAAGGTTGATCTCGCAAAGGTTCCTGAAACCATCACCCGCCTCGTGTTCGCCGTAACGATCCACGAGGCAAAGGAACGAGGCCAGAACTTTGGCCAGGTTCAGAACGCCTACATTCGCGTGGTCAACCAAGCTGGCAGTGCGGAGCTTGCAAAGTACGATCTATCCGAGGACGCATCGACGGAGACAGCGATGGTATTCGGTGAGGTCTATCGCCACAATGGCGAGTGGAAGTTCAAAGCCGTTGGACAAGGGTTCGCAGGTGGCCTCGGGGACGTTGCCCGTTCCTTTGGCATAAACGTCTGAGAGGCGGGCGATGGCCGCCACTCCTCAGGGAACGTTGCGGGGGCTCGCGGCGATTGCGGCCGGGTCTGCAGCTGCTGGCTTCGGCTGGAGCGCAGGCCGCGACCTCTACCGTAAGGGCAAGGATTGGGTGTTGCCGGCAATCGCCCTCGCTGTAGTAGCGGGAGGGTCGGGTTACGCGGCCTGGAACCTATCGAGGGGACACGGCGCCCCCTCGGTTGCACGCGTCATCGGCGCAGCACTCGCCGCGATGGGAAGCTTAGCTCTCTGTCTGTTCCTGATCGTTGGTGCTGGCGAGCCTCAACCCGGCCGGCCCGCCGTTGGAACTGGAGGCATGATTGGAACCGCGCTCCTGATCCACACGGCTTCGGCCGTGATCGGGCTCATTGTAGGGCTTGCGCAGCGGGGGCAGCGAGTGCGCACCTATAATCTTGAAAGGGCCAATCTTGACTTTATGGATGCCAACGGCATCCGCGATGTCGGAGGGCGCGAAGACACCTTTATCGATGCGTCCGGCAATGAGCTCAAGCTTGACGACGTTCGTCGCGATGCCATGGTTTTTCGTCTCCCGGGCCGGCGCGGCGCCCGGGCGTATATCGACCTTGATGCGTGCGGGCGGATGGTAGCATACAGGCCGCCACCGTAAAGGCGCAACCGGGCGACATCTAGCTAGCGCGAAACAAGATAAGTTTCTGCCCTGAACTGGGCCGTTCCAGTAAACTGCGGAGGCCATCTTGGCCGCAAATCTAAAGTATTTCTATTACGCCATTGGGCTTTCGGCGTTATTGTTTGCCGCACTCGCTTTCACGGAGGGCGGCGTGTCGCTTCTGCCCTTGGCAATGGTCTTGGCAATCATGGAGCTGGCGGTCAGTTTCGACAACGCAATCGTCAATGCCAAGGTTATGGAACGAATGTCTTCGTTCTGGCGACAGGCATTCATCACAGTTGGCATCTTCATAGCTGTTTTTGGAATGCGCTTCTACCTCCCTATCCAAATTGTTAGTTGGCTGGGCGGCCTCACGTTATCTGGAGCCTTGCGTCTAGCTTACGTCGATCCGGGACAGTTCGCGCAAATCCTGATTTCTAGCCACGCGATCGTCTCAGGCTTCGGCGGTGCGTTCCTTATGATGATCTTCCTCAAATATTTCATCGACTCGGAACGCGACGGGCGCTGGCTACCAGGAGTCGAATCCGTGCTGGGCCGTCTAGGCCACTTGGAGAGCGTCCAGATACTGATCACAGGTGCCGCTGCAGGCTTTACTGCCTACGTCATGCCTGGGGAGAGGGGGATCGCCTTCTTCGTTGCTGCAATGGCTGGTATCGGTACTCACGTTTTAGTGGACCTAATCAAAGAAGGACTTGAAGCTATCGATTTGCGCATGCAGGAGAGATCGGAAACAGCGGGCCGCCGCGCAGTTGCTACAGGCGGGATTGGCATGTTTCTCTACTTGGAAATCTTCGATGCCAGCATGTCGTTTGACGGTGTCATCGCCGCTTTCGCGATAACCAACAACATCCTTGTTGTGGCGGTTGGCCTCGGCGTCGGCGCAGTCTTCGTTCGTTCGTTGACCCTCCTGTTCTTCGACACTAAATCACTTGCGGAGTATCGCTATTTGGAGCCTGGAGCGTTCTGGGCCATCGGGGGTCTATCCGCTTTCATGTTCGTTGCGGCCGTAACGCACGTTCCCGAATGGATAATCTCGGCCTATGGCGGCTCGGTCATTGTGGTTGCGTTCATTCACAGCGTAGTCGCTAACCGCGGCGACCCAGTTCGCAAGGCTGGCCTGGGGTTATCGGAGGCTGTCGAGCGAAAGATTGGACCGCCGGAAGCAAGCCAAGCCACGGCTTAGTTAAAGTAAGATGAGTTGTCATGTCCGCGAAAGGCATGAGACAAAACCAAAGTGCTGTTCTACTGTAGTCCAGCGGTGGCTGCGCCCGTAGGTGTAGGCTTTATAGGCTGAGATGGTGGCTCCAGCGCCGCCGAAGACCGCGGATAGCTTCGGAAGCACAAATTTATCCCGGGAGATCGCCTTCGATGAGTGGGAATATTGTAAGATGACGCGGCATAGACACAGGCTGAGGAGGCTCACTACGTTGGCACTTATAGCCGGCATAGGGCTCGGATACTTATCTACCGTTCTGCCTGCTGTCGCGAAGGCAGAATGCGGACTTATTCGGGACGATGCCAAGCGCCGGGAGTGTCGTGCTGTGCAAAATGGCAATCCATCGGAATGCAACTTGATCCGCGACAATGATGACCGGCGGCTCTGTCGCGCGCGTGCCGAGAGCCAAAGTAGATAACAGCTAAGTCTCATGGTCCCTGTATTTTAGATCGAATTGTATGCCGTGTTTCCGCAAGATGAGCGGCAATCGCTGTTATAAACGAGCGGGGAGCCGGATTTATCGCGTGAGCTTTGGGCTCGCTGATCCGCTCGTATCCTCCGGAACAAGGTGTTCCTCACCAATATGTCTCATGCGCGGCGAACCAGTTTAGGGCGTTGGGACCCATCTTCGGCGACGGCAGCAAACCCCGTTGAGCTCCAGCGACCCAACGACCCCGCTCATCCGACGCGCTGTCGACCAGCCGGCGGACTAGCCTTAGACCCCGTTTCATAACGGGCTGAACAGCTTAGCTGTTGGGTGAGCGGCGGGCATCGTGGGTGTTGGGAGAGTGTCTGACGCTCACCCAGGACCCCCGATGTGGACGCCCGCCGATCTGCGATCGGCCCGCCGCCCGCGCCGAGCTTGCGCGCGAGAGCCTTCCCTACGCAACCAGCCTCAGTGATGCCGAGTGGGCGGTGCTTGCGCCGCTTCTACCGGCGCCGTCCAGCACAGGCCGCCCGTGGCGCCGGCCACTGCGCGCAGTCGTTGACGGCATATTGTCCGTGCTGCGGACAGGATGCGCGTGGCGGCATCTGCCGCTGGACTTCCTGCCGTGGAGCACGGTCCATCGCTGGTTCTTGCGCCTTTCGCAGACAGGCGTGTTCGAACGCCTCGCCCATGCCCTCACGTTGGTCGACCGTGAGCGTGTCGGACGCGAGGCTTGCCCGACCGGCTGTGTCGTCGATGCGCAAGCCGCCCGCTCGGGTGGCGTGGGGGTGGCCGGCAAGCGCGGTTACGATCCGGCCCGGCGGGTCGTCAGGCGCAAACGCCACGCGCTGACGGATACGGACGGCCGCCTGCTCTTGGCTGGAGTCTCACCCGCTAACCTGCACGACAGCCACGGCGCGATTGCCCGACTTCGAGCCTCGCGTGGGTTGTTCCCCTTCCTCGCCCACTGCTTTGCCGACCGTGCCTATCGAGGCGAGCGCGTTGGCACGGCCACGACCATCACGGTCGAGATCGTCGAACCCAAGGAAGGCCAGAAGGGCTTTTCGATCCAACCCAGGCGGTGGGTCATTGAGCGGAGCTTCGGTTGGATCGCCCGCTGCCGCAGGTTGGCCCGCGATCACGAGGCGACCCCGTCCTCTGCGCTCGCCTTCTTCGTGCTCGCCGCAGCCATGTTCCTCGTCAGACGGATCGCCCGCGCCTTATGAAACGGGGTCTTACGCGAACGGCTCCACATGGGGACGACCATGTGGCGTTCAAAACCCTGAGTTTTTTTGAATTCCGAGCAGCCTTTTCTGACGGGTTTGAGCGTCAGGTTTACGGTCATTTTCCAGATAATCAGAGCAGGGCATGCTTTAACAGCGGAAATCACAGGGCTTCGCCGCTTGGCCGGCCTCCTAGATGCTCGGTCCCACTGTGTGGTGGTACGACTGATGCCGCATGGAGGGACGCGCTATGGGACAGGTTCTTCACGGCAGCGCCACGGCGACTGAGACGGTCCGTCGGGCAATCCAAGCTCGTCAAGAGAGCGTGAGGGCCGCCGCCAAGCGCTACGGCGTCAGCGCCACGACGGTGCAGAAGTGGCGCTCACGCCAGACCAGCACCGATGCTCGGATGGGACCGAAGGAGCCCCGATCCAGCGTACTTAGCTTGGAGGACGAGGCGGTCATCGTCGCTTTCCGCCGGCACACTCTGCTGCCGCTCGATGACTGCCTCTAAGCGCTGCAACCGAGCCTGCCGCATCTGACCCGCTCGTCGCTTCATCGCTGTCTGCAGCGTCACGGCATCAGTCGCCTGCCGGACGTCGAGGGCGACAAGCCGAAGCGTTCGAAGTTCAAAGCCTACTTGATCGGCTACTTCCACATCGACATCGCGCAGGTCAGCACCGAACAAGGCAAGCTACACCTGTTCGTGGCCATCGACCGCACCAGCAAGTTCGCCTTCGTCCAACTGCATGAGAAGGCGACGCAACGGATCGCTGCAGCCTTTCTACATGATCTGATCGCGGCGGTGCCTTACACGATCCACACGGTGCTCACTGATAACGGCATCCAGTTTAACGACAACAAGCCAGTGAAGGAGGTCGAAGCGAAGGCATCCGCCTATTGGGCGACCCAGGACGGGCCGCGCCTGTACCGCTGGCATTCGTTCGAATGGGCGTGCGAGCAGACGAAGATCGAGCACCGCCTGACCAAGCCGCGCTGCCCATGGACGAACGGTCAAGTCGAGCGGATGAACCGAACTATCAAGGACGCCACGGTCAAGCGCTACCATTACGAGAGCCACAAAGAACTCCGGCAGCACCTACAGCTGTTCGTGGATGCCTACAACTACGGACGCCGGCTCAAGACCCTGCGCGGCCTTACCCCCTACGAGTTCATCTGCCAGGCCTGGACGAAAGAGCCAGAACGCTTCAGGCTCGATCCGTCACACCACATGCCGGGACCGGACATCTCGAAGACATGGGGGCAGGTGCCTATTCGGCCCACATCATTTGCGCGGTCGAGGAGATCAAGCGCCTTCGCAAGCCGCTCTGGCACCTGATAGAGACCGCCCGCTGTGACGGAACGCTGATCCTGACGGGCAGGGATAACGGCTGCGGATGGGACTACGTCGCCGTCTGGTGGAGTGCATACGACGTCGACTATCCGTAGTGAGACGAGTCGGGCAACGGATACCCAGCCCACCGCTTCGACCTTCAGGCTCCGGCGTTCCGCGGGTTCTAACCTTCAAACCTCATGGCCTTACAAGCTCCTGCGGTTTTCGCGTCGGCCGTGCTCGTACTATATGTTACCTACAAAAGATGTCGCGGGGCCCCGCTGATTCCGAATGTGAATGGATACTGGCCCCACGCCGTATCCCTTTCCATCAATCGTCGCTGCGGGTCTTTTGAGTTTTTCGGCCCACTTTGAGATCGCCTCGTCGCATGTTTTTGCTGCATCTGTGCCATCCTTGTATGTCGCAAAGACGCCATAGGTAAATGTTGCAACAACGAGGATTGCACCTGGGGCTGCCCCCACTCCTGATGCAGAAGCGATTCCAGCAACTCTAGCTGCTGTTACTGTGTTTTTGATCGAGTTTTGTGCCGTTACGCCTACGGAGAAAAGAGCAACACCGCAATCTATAGTACTTGTATCGTCGGCTATGCCGGCGCTTTTGAAACAACGCACCAGAGCTGTCCTCGCGGCAGATTTGTCCAGCTTTCCCGCCAATATCACATCTATCATCGTTCCAATGTACATTTCAATAAAACTATCAAGCACTTTCTTGAACCCATCTGGAAGTTTTCTTGATGAGTTTTTTGATTCGTACTGCTCTATCGCAAAGGCTGTAGTTTTCTGTAAAGTTCTAACAATAGCGTCACACCCACCCAAACGCCCCGCAGTTGATGCTATGCCCATCGCTGTCCTCATTTGGACTAAAGATAACTAGAAACCAAAAGCAATCGATATAAAAACATGCCGTCATAAAATCTAGTGAAAGTCAATCTGTATTCGGAAGCTGTCATCTGAGGAGGTGCCTCAAAACGGTCGTTTTCTTTACGCCCTGACGTGTGCATGTCAGATGACATGGCAGTCAAAAAGGCACGGCCATCATAGGGCTCTGCATAGGCCGCTGCGGCGGAAGCGAGCCCAAAGGTGGGCGTGGCGAAGGCTTTGCAACAACAGACCGCTTCTGCCCTCCAAGCTTTCCTGAATTTTTTTCGTTCTGCTTTGTACAGTAAAGTACTCTCGTATAAAAATTATCTTGTGCAATTCTTAGGCATTTTCTACGGTCAGCTACCGTCAACTTATTCCATTTTCGATCTAGCTGCTTTAAAGCATCTTCTTCTTCAGCGAGACATTTTTTAAATCTACTATAAGCAATATCTTTTGGAGTCCCCGGCCCAGCATCCTCATAAGCACCGCAGTCGTTAAAAACTGCAGCACCATCACAAAGGCGTCTTGATGGTTTGCTCATGGTTCGCCCAGATTTCTCATCATATATCAGATTTTCAATTCCCTCAACTGAATATTCTAAACATGCTTGCTTATAATTTAAAACTATAGCGTGCACTTTTATGCCATTAATATGTTTGTCTGACTGTGGGCTGGACGTAATTAAGGTAGGCGGCTCTATCGGATAGCCATTACGTCGGCCAGGAATCCAAGGCTCAGTTGGTTGGCCGGTTCCGGCCGCAAGCCTCTCGTTAGCGAGGTGATTCTGCTCGGCAAGGTGTCCCTGCATAGCCTGCGGATTTGGCTTCTCATCGCCTTCGTAGATGGCAGGTGACTTAAGGCAAGCAGGCTGCTCCGAACTGGCAGCCGATCGAGTTGCCTCGTCACCTTGTGCTATTTTGATAGGCAAGCGTCCCTCTCCCGCGCCAGCCTGTGGAATGGTTATGGCTCCAAGGAAGGCAGCTTGTAGAAGAAGGCTACGCATCAGGAACCTTTAATAGTGAAAATGTTTCGCTGGGAGCGGCTGAGCTGTCTGCATGCTATTTCAAATTTAGCGAATATTCCATATGGCGGCTTACTGAGCGATCGCGCATCAACTCGACCGCGCCATGTTCAGAATCCTGGTTTTTTAAATTCCAAGCAGCCTTCCCTGCTGGGTTTGAACGTCAGGTCGGCCCTGTCGCAATCGCGATAGCGCCGATGTTTACCCCGCGTTGACCATAGAACCCGCATGGCCCTCCCGTTTCGGAGGCCGCCCCATGATCCTGTCCGCCATCGCCGCGAAGCTGAAGCGCCGGGCCAAGGCTGACTTCAAGGGACGGCACTATGAGGCGGCGCTCATCGTCCAGGCCGTCTCCTGGTACCTGCGTTACCCGTTGAGCTACCGCGACATCGAGGAGTTGTTCCAGGTGTCCGACGTCAGCACCTGTGAGACAGATTGCGGGTCTTCACGAACGGAGGATGGCTGGTTCATCGTAGCCCCTGAGGAGCGAAGATGAAGCAGACATCCGGCCCGGCCAAGAAACCGGCAGAAGCGGTGATCAAGGACATCCGTCGGGCCACACGTCGGCAGTTCTCGTCCGAGGAGAAGATCCGCGTGGTGCTGGAAGGCTTGCGTGGCGAGGACAGCATCGCCGAGTTGTGCCGACGCGAGGGGATCGCTGCCTCGATGTACCACGGCTGGTCCAAGGAGTTACTGGAGGCGGGCAAGAAGCGCCTGTCGGGGGACACGGCTCGTGCAGCCACCACGGACGAGGTGCGGGATCTGCGGCGCGAGGCGGGGGCGCTGAAGGAGGTCGTAGCTGATCTCGTCCTGGAGAACCGTCTGCTCAAAAAACGTATGGCCCGCCCCGTCCGCAAGGTCGTCGATGAAGGTGCCTGTGACCGGTCTGCACAAACGTATCCGGCATGTCGGCACGGTGGCCGCCGCCAAGATGGAGAGCCGCACGTCCCGGGCCTCATAAGCACTTCGGCCTCGGTGGCCGCTTTTTTTGCCAGGCTTCCGGAACGCCGCTCGACCGTCAGGCCATCTTCACTGTCCTCCCGCAGACCTCGTGGACCCGCGCCGAGCGATCGCGCTCCGCCTCAGGTCAACCTCTTCTGATGACCTATGCGAGGGCCGGCTCCGGCCGCCGCTCGAAGCTCACTCCTTTGCGCAGTGTCGCCCAGGCGATCCGCGCGAGCTTGGCGGCGAGCGCGACGACCACGACGTTGTAGTGCGCCCGCGCCAGCAGACCGCGCAGCCATCGGCCGGTCCCATCCTCGACCTTGGACAGCGAGGCCAGCGCTGCGCGCGCGCCATGGATGAAGAGCCCACGCAGATAGGCGTTGCCCCTCTTGCTGATGCCGAGCAGCTTCGGCTTGCCGCCGGTCGTATGCTGTCGGGGCACGAGGCCAAGCCAGGCCGGCAGGTCGCGCGGACGTGAAGGCGCTTCCGTCGTTGACGGCCGCGCGCAAGGCCGTGGCTGTCATGGGCCCGACGCCTGGGATCGACACCAAGCGACGTGCCGCCTCGTCGGCGCGGGCATGCGCGACGAACTCCCGGTCGAGAGCTTCGATACGGCCGTCGAGGCTCGCCCACTCCTCACGGATCTCGGCGACGAGAGCTTGGATACGCGGGCCAATCTGCGCCTGGGGATCCCTCACGAGAATGGCGACCGCCGTCTCGAATTTGCGGCGGCCTTGCGGGAATACGAGACCGCGCTCCAGCAGGATCGCGCGGAGCTGGTTCATGAGCATGGTACGCATGCCGACCAGCCGAGACCGGACCCGGTGCAGGCTCTGCATATCGAGTTGCTCCTGCGCCTTGAGGGGCACAAAGCGCATCGTCGGACGTGTGGCGGCCTCGGCGATCGCCTCGGCATCGCGGTCGTCGTTCTTTTGTGCCTTGACGTAGGGGCGGACATACTCGGGCGACATCAGTCGGATGGTATGTCCCTGCGCGGCCAGCAGCCGCCCGAGGTGATGGGCGCCGCAGCAGGCCTCCAGCGCGACGACACAAGCAGGCAGCTTGGCCGTAAGGCCGATGATCGTCTCGCGCCGTGCGCGACGACGCAGAACCACCGTACCGGCTGGGTCGAAGCCAACCAGGCTACAGCTGTTTTTGCCCAGATCGATACCCAGCACGGCGACCGAACTCTTTGCCATTCCCGATCCCTCCATTCCTCCAAGGCAGCAGCATGCCACCAACGGTTCGGTGAGGGGCGGGCCATCCCATAAGCATGAGCGGGGCTGGGGGCGACGAGGCATGAGGTGCCCGGCCTCTGAGAAGCTGGAGATCATCCGGCTCGTTGAGCAATCCCACCTGCCGGTGCGTGCCACCCTGGACAAGCTCGGCATCACGCGCTCGACGTTTTACCGCTGGTACGACGCCGACCAGCGCGGCGGCCCCGAGGCGTTGAAGGACCATCCTTCGCAGCCGAGCCGGGTCTGGAACCGTCTACCTGCGGAGATCCGCGAGCAGATCGTTGCCCTGGCTCTGGAGCAGCCTGAACTCAGTCCGCGTGAGCTGGCGGTGCGCTTCACCGACGAGCGCCGTTACTTCGTCTCGGAAGCCACTGTCTACCGGCTCCTCAAGGCTCAGGACCTGATCACCAGCCCGGCCTATATCGTCATCAAGGCTGCCGCCGAGTTCCGCGACAAGACCACCGCGCCCAACCAGCTTTGGCAGACGGACTTCACCTACCTGAAGGTCGTTGGCTGGGGCTGGTACGACCTGTCGACCGTATTGGACGACTTCTCACGCTACATCGTGGCGTGGAAGCTGTGCACGACGATGCAGGCCAGCGACGTCACCGCCACGCTCGACCTGGCGCTGGGTGCGGCTGGGCTCGATCAGGCGCGGGTGATGCAGCGGCCACGCCTGCTCTCCGACAACGGGCCGAGCTACGTCGCCAGCGACCTGGCCGACTGGCTCGCCAGCCGAGGCATGACCCACATCCGCGGTGCGCCATGCCATCCTCAAACGCAGGGCAAGATCGAGCGTTGGCATCAGACGCTCAAGAACCGCATCCTGCTCGAACACGCCTACTTGCCCGGCGAGCTGGAGATGCAGGTTGCCGACTTCGTCGAACACGACAACCATGCCCGCGCCCATGAGAGCCTGAGCAACCTCACGCCCGCTGACGTCTACTTCGGACGCGGCGAAGGGATCCTGGCCGAGCCGGAACGCATCAAGCGCCAGACCCTGATGGATCGCCGCTTGCGCCATCACGCACAGGCTGCCTAACCTCTCACCCCAGATGGACCAGAGCCTCCGCTCCTTAACACCGCTGTATGTCCCAAATCATCTGACGACAGACAATTCGGAGACGGGTCGTCATGCTACCCGGGCGGCGGTGGCAGGGTCGTCCGATGAGGCAGGCACCATCGATGAGCTCGCCATCGGCGCCACGCGCGCCATCGAGGGCATCCTCTCCGCGGATCCCGGGGACGGCCCGGCCGCGCGGGAGTCCCAGATCCGGGACGCGCTCGCCCAGTGGATCGGGCACGCCGTGCGCCGCGAGGTCGCAACGACCGGCGCCGCGTGGGTCGGCGGCCGTGAACGAGAAAGGCCCCGGCATCGTCCCGGAGCCTTTGAAACCATCCTCGCGCATGCGGCGAGGGACAGGCGGTGTAGCGCAGGATTTCAAAAACCTGGGGTCATCCTCGCGCAGGGGGCGAGGCAGGCAGTGCCTGTCAGCCACGGATAGGATCGCCAGCCCGGAATGGGAAGCGAAGATCGTCGACATGGTTAAGCCGGCTGGGGCGACGTTGCGCCACGCCCCAGTATACCCTCGTCCAGGGATCGACTCTCGCATGGATTTGTTCTTCATTCGTTCTCATATGCGAATCGGTGGAGCGGATCGTGAACGACCTGGGGCGGGCATACCTGGAGGCCTCCGACGGCGACGCGCGGGACGCCCTGCGCAGGGCCCTCGGGTATGCTCTTATCGAGATGGCCGAGATCTCGGGGCAGGTCTCGCGCGGGTTCGTGCGGGCGCAGAGGCCGGCCGACCTGGCGAAGAAGCTGGGTCGCGATCGCCGGGCCTGGGAGGCCTCGCGCTAGGGCGGCGGGATTCGGACGGGGGCGGTCGTGAGGCAGGTCGACATCGAGGACCTGGCGCGCGACGCCGCCGCGCAGGCCGAGCGCCTGGTCGCCGAGCACGCGGGCCCGCCGGCGGATCGCGAGGCGCGCCTGACCGCCCTGTTCGCCGAGTGGCTCGCAGTCCCCACCAAGCGGGGCGTCCGGAACTACAGGCGCCGGCACGCCCGGCGCATGGCCTCCACGGGAGGTTAACGGCTCGGCCCCATCCTGCGGGGCATGCCCGAGCCGATCGTCAAAATCTTCGAGCGCGTGTCCGCCTACGACATCGTCCTCGTCTATACGCCGCTGCCCATCCACGAGATCGCGGCGCACCCCCTCATCCTAGGCTCCATGCAGAACGCGCTCGCCCGTGGCGGCCGCCACATCGAGGACGCGACCCGGGGCGCGCCTGCGCCGGAGCCGGAATGGGCGCACAAGCTTCAACGCGAAGCTGCGCGACGAACTCCTCAACGGCGAGGTGTTCTACACCCTCAAGGAGGCCAGCGTCGTGATCGAGCAATGGCGGAGGCACTACAACAGCATCCGGCCGCACTCGTCGCTCGGCTACCTCCCGCCTGCGCCCCGAGGTCGTCATCTGGCCAAGCGAACCGAGCAGCTCAGGGCCGCTTGCACAACCCGCCATCATCATGCAACCGATGATGCACTAACTTTGAACCTGGGCCACCGAATGGGGGCAGGCCACTAAGAACCAACAATCTGTCAGACGAAATCTTTTGGAAATGTCTTTAGGTAATGTTTAGACAGTGCATATCCAGTATTTTTGCTTGGAGTGGGCGCAAAATATGATTGCCACATCGCGATATTTTTAGGAAAAAAAGCTTCTATGCATCCGCCGTGGATGTAGCTGCGATTAATATAAAACGAAACGCCTCTGTTATCGATGAAAGTTGCATAAATGTATGGTGGCTCATCGAGCAATTTGAGTTTCTTCAAAACCTCAAATTTTGGAAATTTTTCCTCTCCTTTGCGAGGCTGGATTATTGTGAGCACTTGGCCGGGCTCAAGGATGCCTAGGATTTTTTCGCTCATGGGGTATACCCTACGGAATTGAGTGTATTATAATCCGAACCCCAAAAAATTCAAGCAACTTCCTTTATTTGACAAACAAGGGCACTTTTTCGAAAACGGCATTCAAGTTTCTTAATGAATGGCTCTTGGTGGCTGAGAATTTCTTAGTTAATTTGAACAACATTGAGGTATTCGCTCATCGAATTCAAGGCACGCCTCTCGTTATCTGTCGGTCTCTAAATTATGAACTGAGTGCGATAGCCGTAGCGTCCATATTGCTCGGCCAACGCAAGGAGATCGTCCGTCAGCGCCTCTTGGTCGTCTCGACCCTGCGGCACCTCGCGCCGTGTCGAGCTATGTTAACCGAGCACCCAGCAGACGCGGCGCTCGGTGACGTCCATTAAAAGCCTGATGAGTTCGACAGAGGCGCATCGGCGAGCGGGGCTCAAAGTTTTCACAGAGTCCGTCCGATAAGGCATGATCTTCGTCCGAGGCGTAGAACGAGGATCATGCCAGCGGCGGCGAAAGAAAGCCTGTGCCGAGGCGAGTATGGCCTCCCGGTCCTTCCAGCGGCGGCGGTTGCGGCTGATCAAGGCGAAGAGGCGCTCGACGACTTAGAGCGGTGCCCTGGCGGGTTGAATCGGTTGGGGTTGGCGATCTGGCTAGCGTGTGATTCGGGGGATGACCTTGTGATGGAGGATCGCCATGCCTTCAGCCCTGTCGGTCGATCTGCGCGACCGTGTGGTCGCCGCGATTGAAGCGGTCGCCTCGCGGCGTCAGGCGGCCAAACGCTTCGGTGTTGGGGCGGCCAGCGAAGTCCGTTGGCATGAGCGCTTCCGACAGGACGGGCAGATCGCGCCCAAGCCCATGGGCGGCGCCCGTAACTCGCAGCGTCTGGAAGCGCAGGCAGCCCTGATCCTTCGGCTCAACGAAGAACACCCGCTCTCCTTCCTGCGGGAACTGCGTAACAGGCTCTAGTGGTCTGAGTTAGAAGTTCTCTGACAGAAGCGTCCGATGCTTGCGAGGATCGCATCAGCGGGTTTGGTCCAGACGAAGGGCTTTGGATCGGCGTTGGTCTGAGCGATGTAGGCGTGGATCGCAGCTTCGAGATCGCTGGTCTGTTGGAAGGCACCACGCTGCAGACGTCGACGGGTGAGCAGGGCAAACCAACCCTCGACGAGATTGAGCCATGATGCGGACGTCGGCGTGAAATGAAGGTGCCAACGCGGACGCTTCACGAGCCAGTCGTGGATCAGCTTGGTTTTGTGGGTGGCCGCGTTGTCGAGCACGAGGTGCACGTCGAGATCGCCTGGGACGGCCGCCTCGATCTGATCGAGGAAGTCGCGGAACTCGACCGAACGGTGCCGGCCTGTGCAGTGGCCGATCACCGTCCCGGCCTGGACGTCGAGGGCGGCGAACAGGTCGGTCGTACCCTGGCGACGATAATCGTGAGTTCGGCGCTCCGGCTGGCCGAGCCGCATCGGCAGCACGGGGGCCGTGCCCGTCAGCGCTTGGATCTGCGGCTTCTCGTCGACGCACAGCACCACGGCACGATGCGGCGGAGCCATGTAGAGGCCGACCACGTCCCGGACCTTGTCGACGAAGGCGGGATCGGTCGAGAGCTTGAAGGTGTCGGTCTTGTGCGGCTGCAGCCCGAAGGCACGCCAGACCCGCGAGACCATGCTCTGGCTCATGCCGACCCGCCGGGCCATGGCGCGGGTCGACCAGTGGGTGGCGTTCTCTGGCTGGCTCTCCAGCGTGAGGGTGACCAACCCTTCGATGGCCGTGTCCGCGACGGCACGTGGCGCACCAGAGCGGGGCAGGTCGACGAGGCCGTCGAGGCGATGGGCGAGGAAACGGGCGCGCCACGTCGTGACGCTCATCCGGCTGACGCCGAGATCACGGGCAACGCCACTGTTGGTCGATCCCGGCTCGGCGCAGGCCAGCACGATCCGCGCGCGCTGAGCCAAGGCTTGGCCGACATTGCGACGGCGGATGAGCCCCGCCATGCGCCTGCGCTCGTCCTCAGTCAGATAGAGAGGAGCAGGTTTTGGACCACGGGCCATCGGTCACCTCCGTGCGGACATCCCCCACACGTAGGTGCAAGCTCAAAATCTGCAACCGGACTTCTAACTCAGACCACTTGCACTACCTGGGCACTTTGATGTTAGACGGCAGCGTGAAGCGTCTTTAGCAGTGTGGGCACAGGACTGGCGGGACGAGGCTGGCGAACAGATGACCGATGATGGCCTGCCGCACGGCGGGCAGGCTGGGTGATGGCGGTGGCCCCGGAAGGCGGGTCGTCATTGTTTCTCCGCCCCGTCCGACGAGGTTCGGCGAGGCGCAGGTTCTGCAGGTAGGTGCAGGCGATACACGACATCAGCGCGTGTCGATGGAGCCCGGTCCAGGAGCGTCCCTCGAAATGGTCGAGGCCGAGTTCTTCCTTGAGCTGCTGGTGGGCCTGCTCGAAGACCCAGTGCGCCTTGATTGTGCCTGCCAGGGCGCGCCGTGCCGTCTCGGCCGGCAGGTTGGATAGGGAGTATTTGCGCTCACCCGACGAGCGCCACTCGCCCACGAGCCAGACCTCCTCGCCCGGCAGATGCCGGTTGTTGCCCCAGACCGGACCGTCGCCGGCCCGCACCCGGGGGGCGGCGAACCGGGCCGAGAGCTTGCCCTTCGTGCCCTGGCGCCACGTCACGCGTCGCCAGGTCAGGTCGGCCAGCACCGCCTCGGCCTCACGCGGCTCCCGGTCCGGCGAGGGCTTGGGGGTGCCCCGTCGGCGGCACGAGCCGCACGTCGGCTGCGTAGACCTTCTGGTTCTGCACGATGCCCACCGCCCAGCGCAGACCCCTTGCAACCAGGCCGTGACGGAAGGAGGCGCTGACGCCGTAGCCCGAGCGGATCTGGTTAGTCAGCGCCGTGCGCTCGCCGACGAGCTGGTCGCGCACCCGGTGCAGGGTCTGCACGTCGAGCTGCGCTTCGGACTAGAGTGCCACGAAGCGCATCGTCGGGCGTGTGGCCGCTTCGGCGATGGCCTCGGCGTCGCGGTCGTCGTTCTTCTGCGCCTTGACGTAGGGGCGCACGTACTCCGGCGACATCAATCGAATGGTGTGGCCTTGCTTGGCCAGGGCGCGGCCCAGGTGATGGGCGCCACAGCAGGCCTCCATCGCAACGACGCACCCCGGCACCTTCGCGCCGAAGGCGATCACCCCCGCGCGCTGCATGCGTCGGCGCAGCACGACCCGCCCCGCCGCGTCCAGCCCGACGAGGCTGCAGCTGATCTTGCCCAGATCGATCCCAAGAATCGCGATCGTCATCGTTCTGCTCCCTTCCTCATCTCGGCTACCCTGCAAGCCTAGCAGCGTAGCCCGGTGAGGGGCGGGCCATCCATAAAGGGGCTGTCCACGCGGCCGAGCAGGAGCGGTCGGATGTGAGGGCCGCGCGCGAGGACTGGTTCGATCGCCAACCCAACCTCGATCCGGATCGCCTGGTTTTCCTCGACGAGACAGCCGCTACGACGAAGATGGTCCGCCGCTATGGTCGCGCTGCGTGCGGTCAGCGCTGCCGGATCGCCCCTACGGGCACTACAAGACCACCATTATCACCGCCGCCCTGCGCGCTACGGGACTGATCGCCAGGAGCATCTTCGATGGAGCCACGAATGGTCTGCGCTTCCGCGCCTACGTCACCGACACCCTGGCTCCGGTGCTGAGGCCCGGTTACACCGTCATCCTCGACAATCTGAATGCCCACAAGGTCGCCGGGGTGCACGAGGCCATCGAGGCGGTTGGCGCACAGGTTCTATACCTCCCGCCCTACAATCCCATCGAGCAGGTCTTTGCCAAGGTCGGATGGATGGTCTCCCGCCCGGCGCACGCCACCTTCGTGCTCGACGCTCTGTGGCAGGCCCTGCACGAACGCCGGCCTCTCTGGGGCAGTGGGCTCGTGCATCACAGCGACAGGGCTTCGCAGTACCTCGCCCTGCGCTACACGGAGCGGCTGGCGGAGGCCGGCGTCGAGCCATCCGTCGGCAGCGGCAACAGCTATGACAACGCCTTAGCCGAGACGATCAACGGTTTGTTCAAGGCCGAGGTGATCCATCGGGTCGGGCCATGGCGGTCCTTCGAGGCGGTCGAGTTCGCCACCCTCGAATGGGTCGATTGGTTCAACACCCGCCGCTTGCTCGAGCCCATCAGCAACGTGCCTCCCGCCAAGGCCGAAGCGCGCTAACTCGCTCAGATCGAGGTATAAGCCTTGGCCGCCTGACCCAAACCGAATGGCCTCCGGGAAATCCGGAGCAGTTCAGTGTGTGCGCAGCCCATCCTCCGTTCATCGTCTGCTTCGCCCCTCCACAGCCACAGCCCCGTAAGACACAGGCCCTGGGCAAATCACTGCCCAGGACCCCGCTGCTGCCTCAGAACGGGTAGCGGACGCCGCCGTTGAGCGAGTAGCCATCAAGTCGCTCACCGAAGCGGACATCGCCGCGGACGTAGCCGATCAGGTCCGTGCCGAGCAATGCACCCGAGACGCCCACGCCGACCTGGCCAAACATACCGACGCGGTTGGTCAGGATCGGAACGGTCGCGTTCGGATCGAACGTCCCCGCACTTGAGGCGATGAAGCGAGAGGCGGCATTGCCCGCGAACTCGTTCCAAAGGCTCGCCGTCACGAAAGGCTGGAGAGCGAAGGTGTCTCCGGCGGTAAGCGTCGTACCGACGCGGAAGCCGACACGGCCGAGGATGCTGTCGATCGAGTCGATAGCGAGGGTGCCGCCCGGTACGGCGAGGTCGCCGATCCGAGTCTTGGTGTAGCTCATCGAGGTCGAGGGCTCGAAGAAGTAAGGTTGATCGCCGCCGAACGGGCTCGCGAAGTCGATCCGGTACCCGAGCGAGCCGCCGACGGTGTCGGAGGCGATCGGAAGCCTGGTACCGCTGAGAGACAAGACCGGATCGGAGATGCGCGCATTGAAGAAGTCGTGACGGTAGGAGATGTCCGATGTGAACGGCCCGCTCGTCACCGCCAGGTAGGCGCCGACGAAGGGCACGTTGAACACGCCCGAGGCCAGCGAGGAGCCCTGCTGACGGCCGTTGGCGTAGATCTCGCCGCCGGTCACGCCGAGATGCGCGTTGAACCCGGTGTTGGCCATATTGAACACCGCGATGTCACCGCCGAACTGCATTCCGGCGAAGTTGATGCGCGTGCTGTTCTCGGCCGTGGCGGTCTGGCCGATGCTGGTGAAGGTCGCCGTGCTGGTGCTCTTCACATTGGTCTCGCCGCCCGAGCCGCGCGCCCAGAGGCCGAGGCCGTAGGTGTTGGGCAGGATGCCGGACTCGTTGGCGGTCGCGGCGACGGGCGCCGCGGCGGCCTGCTGGTTCAACTGCGCCCAGGTCTTGCCGTTCGAGGTCACCCCGACGCTCGAAGTCGTCTCGCCGCAAAGCTTGGCCGCGCGCTGCTCGTCGGTGCAGAGGCGGTTCTCGGCCGGGCCGCCAATCAGGGCGCTGATCGACTGGAAGAAGCCGATATTGAGCGCCGAGACCAGCGACGTGATGCCGGCTGCCGTTGCCGAGGCCTGTCCCGGATTGATCAGCGAAACGATCTGGTAGGATCCGGGCGAGCCGGGCGCCTGCTGGAGCGAGTAGTTGATGAAGCCGACGCGCTGGCTTTCCAGGGCGTTGGCCGTTTCGAGCTGAACCGTTCCGCTGCTGCCGGCGGCCACGAGTACGGGGATCGGCGTGGAGAAGAAGACGTTGCTGCCTCCCGATCTCACGAACTGCAGAGCGAGTTGGGTGTTGCCGGTGTTGGTCCCGGTGACGCGCAGCAGGTCACCGCGCTGTCCGGCGTCGCTGCGGGTCAGGTCGACGTCGATGGCGAGCTTCGCGTTCGGACCGGCGGCATAGTTGCCGGTCAGCGCCAGGGTGTCGGTGACGACGCCGTTCTGCAGGGAGATCAGGCCCTGGTTGACCAAAGTCCCGGCCTGGATCTGGTAGGTGCCGAAGCCGCTCGCCGGAACGCCATTGCGATCGACGTTCAGCGTGCCGGAGTTGGTGAAGGTGCCGACACCGCCGAGCATGCTGAGATTGGCCAGGGTCGTGGTGCCGTTGTTGTTGTACGAGGTGATGGATCCACCCAGAGCGGATGCGTTGATTATCCCCTCGACGCGCACGGCGCCATTGTTGTCGAAGCGCGGTGTCGTGAAGGTTCCCCCGGCCAACCGGAAGTTTCCGGTGTTTACCACGCTGTCGGTTGCGCTGAAGGCCCCGCCGGAGACGAAGGTGCCGGAATTGTTCACAGTCGCGGTCGACACCACGCCGTTCTGGAAGGTGTAGGTGCCCGCGTTGGTGAGCTGGGTCGCCGCGAGCGTGCCGCCCGTCTGGTTGAACAGGTTGTTGTTCGCCAGGAGCGGCGACGTGACGGTGCCGCCGGTCAGCGAGAAGCTGCCGCCGTTGGTGATCGAGCTGCCGGCCGTGCGGTTCGCCGCGAACTGCCCGCCGCTCACCGCGATCGTTCCGCTCGCCGTGTTGGTCACCGTGTTGGCGTTCAGCGTGCCGTTCTGGAAGGTGTAGGTGCCCGCGTTGGTGAGCTGGGTCGCCGCGAGCGTGCCGCCCGTCTGAGTGAGCAGGCTGTTGTTGGAGAACAGCGGCGTCGTCACCGCGCCGCCGGTGATCAGGAAGCTGCCGATATTGGTGATCGACGTGCTCGCGGTGGTGGCCCCGGCCGAGTTGAACACGCCGTTGGCGGTGTTCAGGATCGTTGCGGTACCGAGCGTGCCGGTGCCGAGCACCTGCACGCCCGGCGCGTTGGCCAGCGTCCCGGCCGAGTTGTTGGTGAGCGTGGTGATGCCGGTGAGGCTGCCGGCGACGATGAACGTGGCGCCGTTGTTGTTGGTGAAGGAGTTATTCACCACCACCACGCTGTTGCTGGCCCCGACACGGAACACGCTCGGGGCGTTGTTCACGATCGGGCCGCCGAAGGTACCACCCTGGGCGTTGACCGTGCCGGTGTTGGTGGTGACGCCGTTGGTGGCGCCGGCCGTCTGCGTGTAGGTGCCGCTGTTGGTCAGCTCGCCGTTTACCGTGCCGGAATTGCCGAAGGTGCCGGCGTTGTTCAGGCCGCCGTTGAGGGTGTCAGTGTTGGTGCCGGTCGCGCCGGCCTGGTTCTGGACCGGGCTCGCCGAGGTCAGCGTGCCGCCGTTGTTCAGCGTACCGCCGCTGGCGTTGGTGAAGCCGCCATTCGCCACGAGGGCTGCGCCCGAAGCGACCGTGGCGGCGCCGGAATTGGTGATCAGTCCGGCGACCGTGTAGGTGCCGCTGTTCACGTTCAGGTTCGCCCCGGCGGCGTTGCCGAAGGTGCTGTCGCTCGTGACCGGGCCTGGGCCGGTGATGTTGAACGCGCCGGCATTGTTGGCGATGGCGCCGTTGAAGGTGCCACCCCCGGCGTTGACCGTGCCGGTATTGGTGGTGCCGCCGTTGGTGGCGCCGGCCGTCTGCGTGTAGGTGCCGCTGTTGATCAGCGGACCACCCACGGTGCCAGTGTTGGTCGCCGTCCCGCTGTTGTTCAGGACGCCGTTGAGCGTGCCGTTGTTGGTCAGGGCGTTCTGGTTGTTGAACCCGCCGTTGGCCTGGAGCGTCGCGCCGTTAGCGACGGCGGCGGTGCCGGCGTTGGTGATCAGTCCGGCGACCGTGTAGGTGCCGCTGTTCACGTTCAGGTTCGCCCCGGCGGCGTTGCCGAAGGTGCTGTCGCTGGTGAGCGTGTTGTCAGCGGAGAAAATGCCTCCAGCGGCGTTGGTGATTGCACCATTGACAGCGCTATTGTCGGCAGAAAATCTGCCGCTGTTTATCAATCCACCATTGATAACGGCGTTGTTGCTGGCTATCGCGTCGCCGTTATTGATAAGGCCGCCATTGATCGTGCCGCCATCGGCTATAAAGCCGACATTACTGCCGAGATTATTGCTGCCGGAGTTGTTCGTGACACCCCCTTGGACGGCACCAAATACCACTAAAAGACCGTCCGAGACCGTTGTCCTGCCGGTGTAGGTATTGACCCCGCCAAGGCGGACGCCCCCAGCGCCTGTCTTGCTGACAGAGCCGGCGCCGGTGATGACGTCAGCATAATCCGTGAAAGCGGCGTTGGCCTGATTGAACTCGAGATTGCCGCCGGAGCCGATGGCGATCGGCCCCGAGAGCCCGGACCCAGAGGTGGTCGTATTGTTGAATATCACGGTACTGGCGCCGTCCAGGGTCAGCGCATTGGCCCGCCCACCGGCGCCGATGCCGCCGGTGACGGTGGCGCCCATGCCCATGTTCAGGGTCAGACCCGAGCCGACGATGCCGGCGCCGCCCACGGCACCGGTGCCGCCGTTGCCGCCGGAGACCGCGCCGACAAGGTTGATCGTGTTGCCGGTGCCGGCAAAGACGCCGATGCCGCCCGAGCCGCCATTGCCGGCCGTCGAGCCGGCCCCACCGCCCGCCACGCCGCCGTTGCCACCGTTGCCGCCAGCGGACGTACCGATGGTGACGACCCCGCCGGTCTGATCGAGCACGACGCCGTAGCCGCCGGCTCCGCCACCACCGCCGCTGCCGGTCCCGTTTCCGGCGCCACCGGCACCGCCGTTGCTGCCAAGGCCCGCGACCCCGGGCCCGGCAGAGGTCGTGACCACGGGGCCGTGCACGCCGCCCGTGCCGCCGCCCCCTCCGTCGCCGGCCGCCGCACCGGGAGCCCCGGCTGCCGCGCCGTTGCCGCCCGCGCCGCCCACACCGCCGACGATGCCCGCGCCGCCGCCGCCGCCGCCGGACCCGACGGTCCCGCCGGCACCGCCAGGCTGCCCGTTATTCCTGGGGGAGTCGGTGCCGCCGGAGCCACCGACCGGACCACCGCCCACACCGCCCGCGGCCATCGCGTAGGTCGCGCCGACCAGCGGCAGCGGCGAGAGGCCGCCGACCACGATGATCCCGACCAGTGCAGTCGTGGTTAAGAGCGCGCAACGGAAGTCACGGTTCGCCACGGTCATTCACCCCATATTCTCGATTTGCGCGATTGCGCGCACACGCCGCCTGATGGCGGCCTTGCCCGACTTGAGCGATGGGGCTCGGCGATAGTCAAGTGAAGCGCCGAGGCAGCGGCGGCGAGCGAGCGAGACTAAACTTCACTGGCAAATCGTTGTCGGCACGCGTTATTTCCCGAAAATCGCAGAAACCTGGCGCCGGTCGGACGAACGCTGGAGAGAGCCGTTCTGCCAAGGTTTTGCGAGGCGTGTGGCCGAAAGGCGACATCTGGAAACACGTCTGGTCCGGCGTTCGGTCCCGGTGGCGCGCTTCTTGACTTCGACGAAGCTGACGATCGCAACATAAGTCCAATCGATATGCGGTAAGGGCCAAGGCAACATATTCTGCGTTCAAGCCGATCGCTTCGGATCGCGGTAATCGATCAATCAAGGCTTTGACAGTTGCATGATCATGCTTCAGCTGTGGCGGCTACTTGCCGAATCGATCGGCGCGATGGCGTGTACGGCCGGGCGCGAGGCTCCGGGAAAACGCCGCGGCAGGATCAATCGGCCGATACAAGGGCGACGGCGACTGCGACGTCCCGGCAGCCGGGTGCCGTCGGAAGTCGCGGCCCCGCTGTTCGGTGATGCAGCCGGACAACAGCTGATGACCCGGCCCGCGGCTCCGGCGCGTCTCGGCCGTTGCTGTGCTGACAGCCGGCGCAACGCACCGTATACTGTCGCCAACGATAAGGCGCGCGGCATGTCATGGAACAGCAAGGTCGTGTGGTCGGAGGGGTTGTTCATCCGACCGCACCACTTCCAACAAAACGACCGATACGTCGAAGGCCTGATCGAGAACAGGGTTCGGCACGTCACGCCCTATCCTTGGGGTTTTTCTCGGATAGAACTTGATCGCGATCTGGCTCAGCAGAGCAAGTTCGGGCTGCGCCGTGCCTCCGGCGTGATGCCGGACGGGACGCCGTTCGACCTGCCAGACCAGTCGCCCCTGCCGGCTCCGATCGACGTGGCGGAGGCCGATGCGGGAAAGTGGCTGTGGCTGATGATGCCGCTCGGCGCGCCCAACACCCGTGAGGTCGACACCGCCGCGGCCGAGAGCGCCAGCCGCTACGCTCAGGGCAAGGCGACGCTGATCGACTCGACCTCGGCGCTGCGCATCGAGGAGGAGATCCACCTCGCCCATCCGCGCCTGTCGCTGGAAGTGCGCAGCAGCGCCAAGCCCGGCTTCCAGGGCCTGCCGGTCGCCCGGGTGGTCGAGGTGCGCGACCGCGCGGCGGTGTTCGACGAGCGGTTCGCGCCCCCCGTACTCACCAGTGCCGTCCATCCGGTGGTCAGCGGCTGGGTCGACCGAGTCATCGGCTGGATCGAGAACAAGCTCGAAGGACTCGCCCGGTACGCCGCCGATCCCACGGCGGGGGGCGGCCTCCAGGCCTCCGACTACTTCATGCTCCTATTGCTGAACCGCCACATCCCGGTGCTCCAGCATTTCCGCGAGTCGCGCTACATCCACCCTGAGAGAATCTACGTCGAGTTCCTGCGCATCGCCGGCGAGCTCGCGACCTTCGTCCTCGCCGAACGGCGCGCCCGCTCGTATCCGCCCTACGACCACGACAACCTCGAAGCGGTGTTCGCGCCGCTCCTGCGCGACATCCAGGACTTCCTGTCGAGCGGCATCGACCGACGGGCGATCCGCCTCGAGCTGATCGAGCTGGCGCGCAACGCCTTCTCGTCGCCGATCCGCGACCGCAACCTGTTCCGCAGCGCCACCTTCGTGGTCGAGGTGGCAGCCAGCCTGCCGCTGACCCAGATCCAGGCGCAGTTCCCGCACCTCTTCAAGGTCGGCCCCAACAACAAGATGAACGAGATCGTCCACGCCCACCTGCCGGGCATCGATCTCGTCCACATCCCGACACCGCCGTCGCAGATTCGGGCCATCACCAACCATGTCTACTTCGTGCTCGACCGGAATTCGCGCCTCTGGCCGGAATTCAGTTCGGCGAGCGCGATCGGGCTGCACTTCTCCGGTGAGTGGCCGGGGCTCGAGCTGGAGCTGTGGGCCGTGCAGGAGGGGCGGCGGTGAGCCCGCCCTTCGACCGCTTCGGGCCGGGTGGCGAGCGCACCATCCTGGTCCCGAACCCCGGCGGACGCCGGCCGGCGAATGGCGGCCAAACGCCGTTCGCGCCGGTCCCCGAGCCGGGGCGTGGCGAATCCCGGCGTTCCCCCGGAGGCCCGGACTCTCACAGACCCGGAGCCGGGCAGCCGGGATACGGTGCCGGGCACGCCGCCGCAGCTCCCGGCTACGGTGCCGGACCCGCGCAGGGCGCGGACGATTGGGCGACGCCCACACCGTCGCCCGTCACTCCGGGGCCTTCGGTCCCGACGGACGGGGAGGCATCGGGTCGGGCGCTGGTGCTCAAGCGCGACGTCGTGGTCGCCCCCAACGAGAACCCGTTCCTGCAGGCCGCCGGGCCCCTGCTGCTGCTGTTCGGCCGGCTGCGCGTCCAGCTCTCGCGCGCCTCTTCGGCCAACTTGATAGAGCAGGTCGCCGCCGCCATCGAGGATTTTGCGAAGGAAGCGCGCGCCGCGGGCGCCCAGCCCCAGCAGATCGACATCGCGAAGTACATCGTCTGCGCCACCGCGGACGACGTGGTGCAGAACATCCCGACCGACGATCGCAACGTCTACACCCAGCACAGCATGCTCAGCCGCTTCTTCGGCGAGCGCCGGGGCGGCGTGCGCTTTTTCGAGGAACTCGACCGGGCGAAGGTCGATCCGTCCGGCAACTACCATCTGCTCGAATTGCAGCATGCCTGCCTGGCGATGGGCTTCCAGGGGATCCACAGGACCAGCGCCGGCGGCGCCGCGGCGCTCCAGCAGATCCAGCGCAACCTCTACGAGCTGCTGCGCCGCACCCGGCCGGCGACCCGTGAGATCTCCCCGCGCTGGCAGGGCCAGGAGATCGCGCAGGCCGCCTCTCAGGCGCAGGTACCTCTCTGGGCGACCGGCGCGGTGGTGATGATGCTGCTGATGGCCTTCTACCTGCTCCTCCGCTTCCTCCTCTCCGACACCGCCGAGGCCACCGCCACGGCTCTGGTCAGCGTGCACCCGCAGACCGAGATCGGCATCCAGCGA
>NZ_JAGHKN010000018.1:0-94251 GCF_023093475.1 Methylobacterium sp. 37f | reverse complement strand
ACTGCGTCCAGGACGCGAATGCGCAGATCGTGACTGTAGGCACGGGCCATGGCGATCTCCCTGACGAACCTTCAGGGATCAACGCTCACCTCGCCGCAACGACTCAGGGATCGTGGAAAACGCTCTAGGAGAACAGCGCCCGCTTCTCGTCATCGGTGAGCGCATCGATCTCGGCGAAGGCCGTGGCGATATCGGTTTGGGCCTTCTCCGAGACCTGAACCGTGGGGGGGCTCATTCGGTCGGCCACATCGTCGACCGATGCGACTTGCGGCTGGTCTTCCGCGTCCGGCCGGATCTGCGCGTCGCCGCGCCCCTCATCGGCATCGAGGGGCTTGTCGAACGAGGCGGCGGCTTCGGGAAGCCCGGTGCTGAGACCCGAGGCATCCACGTCGGGAGCGTCTCCTTCGGAAGCATCCATTTCGGGAGCGTCCGCTTCAAAGGCATTCAAATCGGAGGCTTCCAGATCGGAGGCTTCCAGATCGGGCACCTCCACCGCATCCGGCTCCCGGTCGGGCTCCATCACGGCATCGGTCACCTCCAGGAAGACGATGTCGTCCGCCATCGGTCCATCCGGCAGAGGCAGGGGGGTCGACGCCCTCGGTTCTGCGGCGGAGGTGTCCATCGCGATATAGCGGTCGACATCGCTCTGACAGAGATCGGCCGGAACCTCCGGTGTCGCGGAGCCGCCGGGCGCCGTCGGCACCGGATCGAGCGCATCGCCCCAGATCGCCATCATGGCGGCGAGGCGTTCCTCCAGATACCGCAATGTGTGGATGACGCGGGCGATGCGCTGAGCCGTGAGATCCTGGAACGAGCAGGCGGTGTAGATCGCGGTGGCCCGCCGGTCGAGTTCGTCGCAAGCCGCCGCGTCGGAGCCGGATTCGCGCAGGTTCCAGGCGGTTTCCTGGACGTTCTCGGCGGCACTCAGGATGTCCGAGGTCGCCCGCTCGGTGGAGCGCACGATGGCGTCGAGGGCCGCCGAAGCCCCGCCCAGGCTGCTCTGGTCCTGATCGGGCGACTTGATCGCCGCGATCTCGGCTTTCGTGCGGGCGATGGCATGGGCCATGTCCATCAGGTCGCCGCGGACCCGGCCGATCTGGCTGGTGTCCCGGTCGCTGGTCACGGCAGCCTCGAGCCGGGCGATGGCGTCGAGGAGAATTCCGGTGTCGCTGGTGCGGTTGCGGCGCAGGTAGGCGTCGAGAAACCAGCGTCCACGCTCGCTCTCGGTCATCGCCGCTTCGATACGGTCGTATTCGGAGACGTCGATCGACGTCAGCGATTGGGAACTCGACATCAAGCACTCGTCCTTGCCGGTGCTGTGACCGGCACGTGGTGCCTGGGTCCAAGCCACCGCAGGTTGACAGGATCGTTTTAACGCCGGCTTTACGCAGCTTCCGCCTGACGCGACGTATCCACAGGCCCCCTCGCCCCGATCCGGTCGACTTGTCCGACACCGCCTCTGCCGACACCCGCCAGGTCCATCCGGAGCCGAACGCCGCCCGGCTCTCGGTCCTGTACGCCGTCGTCTTCGTGGAGATCGGCATCGCCATGCCGTTCATGCCGGTCTGGCTGAACGCCCTCGGGCTCGACCCCACCGTCATCGGCGCCCTGCTCGCTCTGCCGATCGCGATCCGCATCGTCTCGACCGCGCCGCTAGTGGGTCTCATCGACCGGGGCATCGCGGCCCCTCGCATCCTCCTGGTCGGAAGCCTCGTCCTGGCGGCGACCTACGTGCTGATGCCGGCGGGGGCAGCGATCGGGTGGCCGGTGCTCGCGCTCCTGATCGCGCTCAATGCCGTGGCGGCGGCGCCACTGGTGCCGAGTATCGATTACCTGACCTTGAGCGCGGTGCGGCGGAGCCGGCACCTCGAATATGCCCGCATCCGCATGGCCGGCTCGATCGGCTTCCTGCTGGCGAACTTCGCGGGCGGTACCGCCCTCGGGGCGCTGGGCGAGCGCCTGGCGGTCCCGCTCCTGCTCACCGTCCTGGCGCTGATCGCCGCCGCGGTCGTGGTGCTGGCGCGTGTCGATGCTCCACCGACGCCGCCGCCTCACCCGGACGGTGGCCGCCCGCGCCTACCCGGCGTGCTGTGGCTGTCCATCGGGGCCGCCGCGCTGATCCAATCGAGCCATGCGGCGATCTATGCGTTCGGGAGCATCCACTGGACGACCCACGGCATCTCGACGGCCTGGATCGGCACGCTCTGGGCGATCGGCGTGGCATCGGAGATCGTGCTGTTCGCGCTGATCGGCCGCCTTCCGGCGCGCTGGCGCAACCCGTTCGTCCTTCTCGCCTTTGGGGGCGGGGCCGCGCTGGTGCGCGCGCTCGGCCTCGCCTGGTTCGGCGACCGGCTCGGGCCGGTGATCGTCCTGCAGATGCTGCACGGCCTCACCTTCGGGGCGACCCAGCTCGGCGCCATGGCGGCGGTGTCCCGATTCGCACCGGACGGAGCGCGCGGCCGGGCGCAGGGCACGGTGAGTTCGGCCGGCGCCCTCGCCTCGGCCTCCGCCACGCTAATGACGGGGGTCGCCTATCAGGCCGGAGGCGGCCCGCTCACCTTCGCGCTGATGGCCCCGCTGGCCGGACTCGGCTTGTGCCTCGCGGCACGCGCCGCGCGATCCGCCCGCGCTTTCGGCCTTCACACCACCACGTTTGTGGGCCAGCACACCGGATCGCGGGATCAACCTTGACCGTCCGGTAACCGTACGCGGTGATAGATGATCGCGGCATGGGAGTGCGGCGTCATTGGGTAGAGTCGAGATCAGGACCAATCCGGAAGTGGCCGACGCCGCGTTCCTCGAGAACGGGCATATCGGCCTGTCCGGACGTTGGACCGCCGACCAGGGTGCGGCCGTGGAACGGGCAGCAGCCCGCATCGCCGCCAGCGCCCCGGGCGTCACCCTGCTCATCGACCTGAGCCGCGTGGCACGTCTCGACACGCTGGGCGCGTGGGTGCTCGAACGGACCCGGGCCGAAATCGAGGCCGCGGGCGGACACGTCGCCTATGCCGGGGCCGCACCGGAACATCGTATCCTCCTCAGCGAAGTGAAGCTCCCGGTCGCCGAGCCCGCTCCGGCGTCGCGCGGGCGCATCGCCGGGTTCCTGGACGATCTCGGCCGACGGGTCGTCGGTGCCAAGTCGGACCTCGTCACCGGTCTCGCCTTCTTCGGCGAGGTCGTGCTCGCATGCATCCGCGTCGCCGCGCGTCCCGGGACCTTCCGTGGCACCGCGCTGATCAATCAGATCGAACAGGTCGCCTTCCGGGGCGTGCCGATCATCGTGCTGATCTCGTTCCTCGTGGGCGGCATCGTCGCGCAGCAGGGCATCTTTCAGTTGCAGCGCTTCGGAGCCCAGAGCTTCGTGGTGAACCTGATCGGGCTGCTCATCCTGCGCGAACTCGGCGTGCTCCTCACCTCGATCATGGTGGCGGGCCGGTCGGGCTCGGCCTTCACGGCCGAGATCGGCTCGATGCGGATGCGCGAGGAGGTCGATGCCCTGCGGGTCATGGGGCTCGACCCGATCGAGATCCTGATCGTGCCACGCATCCTCGCCCTGGTCATCGGCCTGCCGATCCTGACCTTCCTGGCGTCGCTCGCGGCGCTGGCCGGCGGCGGCCTGACGGCCTCGCTCTATGGCGGCATGACCGTCGATGCATTCCTGGCCCGCCTGCAGGCGGCCGTGTCGCTCCATCACGTCGCCGTCGGGCTGATCAAGGCCCCGTTCATGGCTCTCATCATCGGGATCATTGCGACGATTGAGGGTTTCGCCGTGGAGGGTTCGGCCGAGTCTCTGGGGCGCCACGTCACGGCCTCAGTCGTCAAGTCTATCTTCATGGTCATCGTCCTCGATGGACTGTTTGCCGTCTTCTTCGCCGCGATCGATTTCTGAGGCCATGCAGACCGCTTCCGCCCCCCACGCGCCGGCAAACGCCAGGCCGGCCAGTCCCGGCAAGGCCCTTCCCGCCGAGGCCCTTCCCACCACGGCCAGTCCCGCCATGGGGAGCGCCGCCGCGCCCGAGCCGATCATCCGGGTCCGCGACCTCGTCGTGGGCTTCGGCAGCAAGATCGTGATGAAGGGCCTCGACCTCGACATCCGGCGCGGCGAGATCCTGGGCTTCGTCGGGCCGTCGGGCCAGGGCAAGTCGGTCCTGACACGGACGATCCTGGGGCTGGTTCCGAAGCGGGCCGGCACCATCGAGGTGTTTGGCGAGGACATGGATGGCCTGACCGTGGCCCGCAGGCGGCAGATCGAGCAGCGCTGGGGCGTGCTGTTCCAGCAAGGCGCCCTGTTCTCGGCCCTGACCGTGAAGCAGAACATCCAGATGCCGATGCGCGAGCACCTGGACCTGTCCGAGCGCCTGCTGGACGAATTCGCCCGCCTCAAGATCGAGATGGTCGGCTTGAAGCCGGATGCGGCCGACAAGCTGCCGTCCGAACTCTCCGGCGGCATGATCAAGCGGGCCGCCCTCGCGCGCTCCCTGGCCCTCGACCCCGAGATCCTGTTCCTCGACGAGCCGACCTCCGGGCTCGACCCGATCGGTGCCGGCGAGTTCGACGAACTCGTCGCGACGCTGAAGCAGACCCTCGGGCTGACGGTGTTCATGGTCACCCACGATCTCGACAGCCTCTACACCGCCTGCGATCGCATCGCGGCCCTCGGCGATGGGCAGATCATCGCGCAGGGGACCATCGAGGAGATGCTGGAGAGCGACCATCCCTGGTTGCGCTCCTACTTTCATGGCAAACGCGGACGTGCCGTCGTCACCAAGGGTCCGCATCATGCGCCCGCCTGAGACCAGCGACGCGCGGCGTGTGGCCTCGCACCGCACCAGACCCATCCCGCCAAGGTATCATTGATCCGATGGAGACTCGCGCGAACTACGCCCTCATCGGCGCCTTCACCCTCGCGGTGCTGGTGGCGGCCTTCGGCTTCGTGTTCTGGCTCCAAGGCGGTTCCCGCAGCCAGGTCCGTCAGGCCGTGCGTATCGTCTTCTCCGGCAGCGTCGGAGGCCTCGCCAAGGGTTCGACCGTGGCCTTCAACGGCATCAAGGTCGGCGAAGTCACCGATGTGCGGCTTCTGCCGCAGGACCCGCGCCGCGTCGTCGCCATCGTGGAGGTCGAGCGGACCACGCCCCTGCGCGCCGACACCCGCGCGCGCCTCGACTCGGCGATGCTGACCGGCGTCTCGACGATCTCACTTTCCGGCGGCAACGCCGATGCGCCGGCCCTTACGCCGGGCTCGGGCGATCAAATCCCGACGATCTTCGCCGACAGCTCCGACATCCAGGACATGATGGCGGCGGCCAAGCAGATCGCGCAGCGCGCCGACGACGTGCTCCAGCGCCTCGACAAGGTGGTGGCCGGCAACGAAGGCGCGATCAACCGCACCCTGGCCAATGTCGAGGCCTTCTCGAAGACGCTGGCGGATGCAGGACCCGCCGTCAGCGGTCTCGTCAAGGCGATCGACGGCCAGAAGCTCAATCGCGTCATCGACAACACCGACCGGTTCACCGGCGCGCTCGCCGCCGGCAGCGGCGACATCGAAGCGGCCCTGAAGGACGCCCGTTCCCTGGCCGCCAAGCTCAACGCGTCGGCGGATCGCGTCGACGCGGTGCTCAAGGGCGCGGAAGGCTTCCTCGGTTCGGCCTCGGGCTCCGCCGGGACCAGCACCTTCACCGAAGTGCGCGAGGCCGCGATCTCGGTTCGCGATGCGGGACGCGCGTTCCGCACGCTGTCCGAGAACCTCGATAAGCGCACCTCCAACATCGCCACCAGCTTCAATCGCCTGAGCGGGACGGGACGGCGCGAGGTCGAGGCCCTGTCGACCGATGGCCAGCGGACGCTCAACACCCTGAACCGAACGGTGAAGAGCCTCGAGCGCGACCCTTCGCAGGTGATCTTCGGCGGAAAGCCATCGTTGCCGGAATACAACGGCAACCGGTGATCGGCGTTTTCCGCAGCCGACGGTGCTGCGCCACACGCCACCAATCCTGCGCTAGGTTAGTTTACCGCCACGCCGCGCTCCAGCGCAGCGATGGGTTTTCCAGAATGCGTATGTCGATCACCAACACGGCAATGGGCTTCAGGGCGGCGCCCGCGCAGGTCCGCGGCCTGCTCGCCGTGATGCTTCTGGCGGCCGGTCTCGGTGGGTGTGGAGGCGGCGCCGTGCCGCTCACCTTCGACCTCGCCGCTCTGCCCCCGAATGGACGCGTTGGCGGGACCGCGCGCTCGTTCGTCGTGACGGAGCCGACCGGCCTCCAGCCCTTCGAGGCGGATCGCATCATCGTGCGCGAGCCGGGCGGCGCCCTGTCGTTCCTGGGCGGCGGCCAATGGGCCGATCGCCTGCCACGCCTGATCCAGGCTCGCCTGATCCAGAGCCTGGAGAATTCGGGCCGTCTGAAATCGGTGAGCCGGCCCGGCGACAAGATCACGGCCGAGTATCAGCTGATCAGCGAGATCCGGGCCTTCGACATCGCCGCCGGTTCGGGCGAGGCCGTGGTCGACATCTCCGCCAAGATCATCGCCGAGGGCACTGGCAAGGTGGTGGCCGCCCGCATCTTCACCGCACGCCTGCCGGTGTCGAAGGTCGACGCGGCCAATGCGGCTGTCGGCCTCGATGCGGCCCTGGCCCGGGTGCTCGCCGATATGGTCGCCTGGGTGAATTCGGGACGCTGAGGCGATCTCGGCGCCTCGTCTTACGCCCGATCACTCCATCACGGCGGCCTTCATGATCACCACCATGATCGCCTTGCCGGGCTCGGGTCCGATGCAGCGGACCGTGTGGGGACGGTCGCAGCGATAGCGCAGGGTCTCGCCGGCGCGCGCCCGCTGGACGGTTCCGGCGACCTCCACCTCGAACTGTCCCGCCGTCACGGTCAGGGATTCCACCGAGCCGCGCTGGTGCGGATCGGAATCGAGCACGCCGCCGAAATCGGCCGCGACGTCGTACCATTGCAGCCACTCGACGGTCTTGATCCACCCGATGATGGCGAGGCGGACCTTGCCGTCGTCGGAGACCAGGATCGGCGTATCGGCCCGCGAGGTCTTCTCGATGAAGGGTTCCTCGTCGCTGGTCGCCAGAACCCGCTCGATCGACACGTCGAGGGCCTGGCTCAGGCGCCAGATCGTCGCCAGCGTCGGGTTGGTCTCGTTGCGCTCGATCTGGCTGATGATCGATTTCGCGACGCCGGATTGCTCGGCCAATTCGGACAGCGACAGGTTGTAGGCCTTGCGCAGGCGCTGGATCGTCTTGCCGAGCTGGCCCGAGAGCACTTGCGCGCCGGTGAGGATATCACGCTGCCGCCCGCGCTCGGGCGTCGTCAACTGGTCGTCCATTGTCCCTGACTTCCGCGCACCCGTTCCGTTAACCGGACGCTTGTACGGTACTTCAAACGCAAACGGCGGGTCGGCGCAAGGGTCGCGCGAGGCTTCGGCTATCGCCATACCGCGTGGAAATGATGAACCGGGCCGTGCCCGTGTCCGATCGCGACCCCGTCCGCGGCCGCGATCGCGGCGGAGACGTAGCGCTTGGCCTCTGCGACCGCCTCCACCATCGACAGGCCGCGGGCGAGCCCCGCCGCCACGGCGGAGGACAGGGTGCAGCCGGTGCCGTGGGTATTTCGGGTCCGGATGCGCGGGGCCGCGAAGCGACGGAGCGTCCCGTCGGCGCCCATGAGGTGATCGACGCTCTCGTCACCGTCGCCGTGTCCACCCTTCACCAGGACGGCGCGGGCGCCCAGCGCCAGAAGGCGACGGCCCTGGGCGACGGCCGCGTTCTCGCTCGTCGCATCGGGCTCGGCGATCAGGGTCGCGGTCTCGGGCAGATTCGGCGTGACGAGGTCGGCCAGGGGAAGAAGGTGCCAGCGCAGGGCCTCCACCGCCGCCTCGGAGATCAGCCGGTCGCCGGAGGTGGCGACCATCACGGGGTCGAGGACGATCGGGATCGATCCCGCATGGCGGGCGAGACCGGCCGCCACCGCCTCGATGGTCGCGACCTGCGACAGCATGCCGATCTTCACCGCACCCACGGCGAGGTCCGAGAAGACGCTGTCGATCTGCGCCGCGACGAAGTCCGCCGGCACGTCGTGGATCGCCTGGACCCCGCGTGTGTTCTGCGCCGTCAGGGCGGTGATCACGCTGGCGCCGTAGACGCGCAGGGCCGCAAAGGTCTTGAGGTCGGCCTGGATGCCGGCGCCGCCGCTCGAATCCGATCCCGCGATGGTGACGGCAATGGGTGTCATGGTCTGTCCTCGGCGCCGGCGGAGCTTAGGCTGCCACGCCGCGGGCGGCGAGAGCGGAATCGACCCGGCTGCGAAGATGGCGGGCCTCGTCGGCGATGGACTCCCGCGCGAACAGGGCGGAAATGACCGCGATGCCATCGGCACCGGCCGCGATCACCGATGCCGCGTTGCCGGCGTCGATCCCCGCGATCGCGCCGAGCGGGAACGCGGCGCCGCGGGCGAGCCGAGCGCGAAACACGATGCGGGTGAGGCCGTCAAGGCCCACCGGGGCATCGGGATTGTCCTTGCTCGTCGTGGCGAAGACCCCGCCGATGCAGGCATAGTCGACGGGCAGGCGGTAGAGTTCGTCGGCCTGATTGCCGGTCTTCAGCGTCAGGCCGATCAGCGCGTCGCCCCCGAGCAGGCGGCGTGCGTCGGCCGGATGGAGGTCGCTCTGGCCGAGATGCACGCCTTCGACCCCGGCGGCGAGCGCCAGATCGATGCGGTCGTTGACGAGGAGCGGCACGCCCGATCCGGTGAGGGCCGCATGGATCGCCCGGATGCGGCCCAGCGCCGCGCGCGCGTCCCCGATCGCCTTCTCCCGGTACTGGAGCAGGGTGCAGCCACCCTGCACCGCCTCGGCCGCCATCGCCGCCAGCCGCGAACCATCCAGCCCGGACACCCCCGTATCGAGAAGGCCGTAGAGGCGCAGGTCGACCGGCCGCCCCCGGCCGATGGCTTCGTCCCGTCCGATCACGCTGAGAGTCCTCGTTTCATCGCTCGATGCCGCATTGTAGGACCGGGACCGGATCATCGGAAGCTCTGGGGTCCCACCGCGATGCGGAGCCTTTCCGTCGCAGCTGGCGTTCAATCCTGCCTGACTTGGAGATGCATCCGCGCATGAGCCGAACCCAGAAGCAGAAGATGCTGGCCGGAGAGATCTACGACCCGGACGACGCGGAGCTTCACGCCGACGCTCATGCCTGCAAGGCGTGGATGCAGCGCTACAACGCGGCGCTCGCCGAAACGCCCGCCATACGACGCGATCTCCTGCGCGAACGCCTCGCCGCCGTCGGTGAGGGCGCGGTGATCCGTCCGCCGTTCCACTGCGATTACGGGCTGCACATCAGCCTCGGCGCGCATGTGTTTCTCAATTTCGGCTGCGTCATCCTGGATTGCGCGCCCGTCAGCATCGGCGACCGCACGCAGATCGGTCCCGGTGTCCAGATCCTCACGCCCGATCACCCGCGGGAGCCGGGTCCGCGTGAAGCCGGCCTGGAGTTCGCCCGGCCGATCCGGATCGGTCGCAACGTCTGGATCGGCGGCGGCGCGATCATCCTGCCGGGGATCACGGTGGGCGACCACGCCATCGTCGGGGCCGGCAGCGTGGTGACCCGCGACGTCGCGCCGGGTGCGACCGTCGTCGGGAACCCGGCCCGCGCGCTCCCCGGCCCTCAGGGCTGAATCCTGTCCTCGAAGGCCGGTCACACACGGACCGCCCGTCCGCGGTCGATTTTCCACGTTCATCACGCGTCCCCGATATGCGATGAGCACTGCGGACCAATCGGATCGGGCGAGGATCGGACGGCGTGACCACGGCGGAGGAGACCCAGCGGCACCAGGAGGGGGCTCTTTCCAATCCGTCGGCCGTGGGACTGGTGGCCGTCATCATCGCGGCCACTGATGGCGAACCGCGCGCCCTTACCGTCCAGGTCGGCGGGCAGGCGAAGGGCCGCTCCGATGGGCTGCCGGCGGGGCCGCTCGTGCCGGAACACCCGACTTTGGAGCGTGGCCTGCGGGCCTGGGTCGAGCGGCAGACGCATCAGCGGCTCGGCTATGTCGAGCAACTCTACACCTTCGGAGACCGCGACCGGCAGGGGGACGATGCCGGGGGACTGCACTCGCTCTCGGTCGCCTATCTCGCCCTGGTGCGCGAGGTCCGCCCCGGGGGCCTGGCCGAGGCGTCCTGGCGGAACTGGTACCGCTACCTGCCGTGGGAGGATTGGCGGGAGGGCCGTCCCGAATCGCTCGGCGAAATCGAGGCCAAGCTCCTGGCCTGGATGGAAACGGCCACCGATCCGAAGTTGCGCCGCCGGCGCGAGGACCGGCTCGCCCTGACCTTCGGGCTGTGCGGCGGCACCTGGAACGAAGAGCGCGTGCTGGAGCGCTACGAACTCCTGTTCGAGGCCGGGCTGATCCCGGAAGCCCAGGGCCAGTCCGGCGAGGCGCAGGACGGGGACCGGAGAACGACGGGCCAGCCCATGGCCCTCGATCATCGCCGGGTGCTGGCCACGGCCATCGGGCGCTTGCGCGGCAAGATCAAGTATCGACCCGTGGTGTTCGAGCTGATGCCGCCCACCTTCACTCTGTTCCAGCTTCAACGGACCGTCGAGGCCCTGTCCGGCACGAACCTGCACAAGCAGAATTTCCGACGGCTCGTGGCCCAGCAGGGACTCGTCGAAGAGACGGACGCGATCACCAGCGGGGCGACCGGTCGACCCGCCCGATTGGTGCGCTTCCGGAGGGAAGTCCTGCTCGAACGCCCCGCCCCCGGGTTCCGTCTACGCGCGGTTCGTCGCCCCGCCTGACCCCCGACAGGCCGCAATGACATTTGCAGTGCAGCGTCATTTTCGCGCCGCAAAAACGTTATGCTCAAACCCTGCATATCTGGACAACGGGTCCGGCGCCGCCTACGTTAGTCGGCACAATGCTCAGATTGAGCATAAGTGAGGACGCGCAATGGCAGCGACCAGTCTCCCGATCACGCCGATTTTCCAGGGGCTTCCTGGGAGCCAGGGCGTTCCTGCGAATCAACCTCTCCCCGCCGGCTTCCCACTGCCGGACATCTACGCCCGCGTGAGCCGTCATATCCCGGCGATCGAGTGGCCGGCCCTGGCCGAGGATGTCGCCGCGATCCTCGAACTGAAGAAGACCCGCAACGCCGTCATCCTGGCCCACAACTATCAGGCGCCGGAGATCTTCCACACGGTGTCCGACATCGTCGGCGACAGCCTGGCGCTCGCCCGCGAGGCGGTGACGGTCGACGCCGACGTGATCGTGCTCGCCGGTGTGCACTTCATGGCGGAGACGGCCAAGCTTCTGAACCCCGGCAAGACCGTCCTCATTCCCGATACGCGCGCCGGCTGCTCGCTGGCCGATTCCATCACGGCAGCCGATGTGCGCGGCCTCCGCGCCCAGTACCCCGGCGTTCCGATCGTGACCTACGTCAACACCTCGGCGGCCGTGAAGGCGGAATCCGACCTGTGCTGCACCTCCGGCAACGCGGTCGAGGTGGTGCGCTCGCTGAAAGCACCGCGCGTGCTGATGATCCCGGACGAGTTCCTGGCCCAGAACGTCCAGGCGATGGTGCCCGAGATCGAGATCCTGACCTGGGCCGGCCATTGCGAGGTGCACGAGCAGTTCACGCCCGCCGACATCCGCGAGGTGCGCGAGAGCTATCCGGGCGTCACCGTCATCACCCACCCGGAATGTCCGCCCGAGGTCGTCGCCGAGGCTGATTTCTCCGGCTCCACCGCGATGATGATGAACTTCGTGCTGGAGAAGCGCCCCAAGCAGGTGGTGCTCGTGACCGAGTGCTCGATGGGCGACAACATCGCGGCGGCCAATCCCGACATCGAGTTCATCAAGCCCTGCAACCTGTGTCCGCACATGAAGCGCATGAGCCTCAAGAACATCCGCCACGCCCTGGAGACCATGACGCATGAGGTCACGGTGGAGCCCGAACTCGCCGAGCGCGCCCGGATGGCGGTGGAACGCATGCTCGCGGTGCGGACGCGATGAACGCGCACGCCCCGTTCTCCTTCACGCTGCCGGCCTCGGACCGGACCATCGTGGTCGGCGCCGGGATCGCCGGTCTCGCCACGGCGCTGCGCCTCGCGCCGCGCCCCGTCACGCTCGTCACCGCCGCTCCCCTGGGGATCGGCACCGCGACGGGCTGGGCCCAGGGGGGCATCGCCGCCGCCATGGGCGATGACGACGCGCCGGCTCTCCATGCGGCGGATACGGTCGCGGCGGGCGCCGGACTGACGGAAGCCGACGTGGCTCTGCGCGTGGCCGCCGCCGGCCCCGGCCTGATCGACTGGCTGGTCGCACTGGCGGCGCCGTTCGATCGGGATGCCGCCGGTGCCCTCGCCCTCGGACTCGAAGCGGCCCATTCCCGGCGCCGCATCGTGCGGGCGGGTGGCGATTCCACCGGTCGGATCGTGCTCGAGACCCTGGTGCGCGCGGTCGGCCGGACAGCGTCCATCTCCGTCCTGGTGGCCTCGGCCCGCGATCTGATGCGGGATTCGTCAGGGGCCGTGGCCGGTGTGATCTGCGAACGCGACGGCGCGCGTTTCGCCCTGCCGGGACGCGCCGTGGTTCTGGCGACCGGCGGCGTCGGCGCGCTCTATGCCTCGACCACCAATCCACGGGGGGCCACCGGGCGCGGCCTCGCCCTGGCGGCCCGGGCCGGGGCGATCCTGCGCGACATGGAGTTCGTGCAGTTCCACCCCACCGCCATCGCCACCGGCGCCGATCCCATGCCGTTGGCGACGGAAGCCCTGCGCGGCGAAGGCGCAAGCCTGATCGACGAGACCGGCGCGCCCGTAATGGCGGGTATCGCCGGCGGCGATCTCGCGCCCCGGGACGTCGTGGCACGCGGGATCTTCCAGGCCCTGGCCCGCGGCGCCCGGGTGTTCCTCGATTGCCGGGGCGATCTCGGTGCCCGGATGCCGGTGCGGTTCCCCACCGTGGCCGGCCTCTGTGCCGAGGCCGGCATCGACCCGCGGAAACAAGCGATCCCGGTCCGACCGGCCGCCCACTACCATATGGGCGGCGTGAAGGTGGACGGAAGCGGCGCCAGCACCGTACCGGGACTTTTCGCCTGCGGCGAGGTCGCCTCGACGGGGCTGCACGGCGCCAATCGCCTCGCCAGCAACTCCCTCCTCGAAGCGATGGCGTTCGCGCCGTGGATCGCCGAGGCGGTCTCCGGTGTGGCGGCGCCGGGTTATGCCCGCGCCGAACCGATGGAGCGGCGTGTCGACTCGGATCGCGAGGCTCTGCGCCGCATCCTGGAGCGTCAGGCCGGCGTGGTGCGCGACGCGGACGGGCTCACCGAGGCGGTCCGCCATCTCGCGCCCGCGGCCAGGGCCGGTTGCGACGCGGCCCTGACGGGCCTCGCGATCGCGGCTTCCGCCTTGTCGCGGCGGGAAAGCCGCGGCGCGCATTGGCGCAGCGATCATCCCCAGCAGGTGGCGCCGGCGCACACGGAGATGTCGTTGTCGGACCTCTGGGCGATGGCGGACGCCCTCGAACCGGGCCGGGACGTCGTCGCCGCCTGACACCCGCGCGCTCCGCCCTGCCACGACGCGGCGGTCGCGCGCCTCGTTCCCCTCTTCGGAAGCTGGATCATGCCCGACCGCACCAACGCCGACCGCACCAACCTCGTGCCCCTGCCCCACATCATGGTGGAGCCCATCGTCCGGGCGGCCCTGCTGGAAGACCTCGGCCGGGCGGGCGACATCACCACGGACGCGATCGTCCCGTCCAGCGCGCGGCTGGAAGGCGTCATCGCGGCGCGCCAGGATGGCGTCATCTCCGGCGTCGATGCGGCGACGATCGCCTTCGGGCTGATCGATCCGAGCGTATCGGTCAGCGTCGAGCGCGGCGACGGCGCGCGGGTGAAGCCGGGCGATGTGGTGATCCGCCTCGCCGGTCCGGCCCGGGCCATCCTGACGGCGGAACGGGTCGCCCTGAACCTCCTGTGCCGGATGTCGGGTGTCGCCACCGCCACCGCGTCGCTCGTCGAAGCGGCCCGCCCCCACGGCAAGGCGCGCATCGTCTGCACCCGTAAGACCACGCCGGGGCTCCGGGCGCTGGAGAAGCACGCAGTCCGCGCCGGGGGCGGCTCCAACCACCGCTACGGCCTCGACGATGCGGTGCTGATCAAGGACAATCACGTGGCGGTGGCCGGCGGGATCGTCCCGGCCATCGAGCGGGCGCGGGCCTATGCGGGCCATCTGGTCAAGATCGAGGTCGAGGTCGACACCCTGGAACAGTTGGCCCAGGCGCTCTCGGTCGGCGCCGATGCGGTGCTCCTCGACAACATGACGCCGCAGCAACTCGCCGAGGCCGTGGCGATGATCGACGGGCGGGCCATCGCCGAGGCGTCCGGCCGGATCAACCGCGACACCGTCGGGGCGGTCGCGGCGTCGGGCGTCGACCTGATCTCCTGCGGCTGGATCACCCACAGCGCACCGATCATCGATCTGGGCCTGGACGCCGCCTGAGCCACCTCGCGCAGCAGCAACGACGCCACGGTGTTGCCATGAAATCACGACGCGCGCGCAAGCGTCGTTGCGGTGCGAATAGAGCTTGGCTTTGAAGCGTGAGCGTTTACGTCTTGGGCACACTTCGCGCCGTAGCGTGCGTCAAGTTTTCCAGATCGTTTCCATAGATTTCGTTCGCCTTCGAGAGGCTCCGATGCGCCGTTTCGCCCCCGCCCTGACCGGGCTCGTCTGCGCGCTGGGCGCGTGGGCATCGCCCGCTGCCGCCTACGAGATCGACCCCCTGACCCGGCAGCCGCTCGACAACGCCCTGGTGATCCGGGTGCGTCCGCAGAACGAGCCCGTCGCCCTTCCGACCGCCAACGCTTCCCTGCCTGCCGACCCGATGAGCCCGGCTTCGGCGGTGCCGCAGATGTCGGCCATCCAGCGCGAGGAAGTCGCCTTCGCCGGCAGCTACGCGCCCGGCACCATCGTGGTCTCCACCGCCGAGCGCCGCCTGTACTACGTGCTGGGTGACGGCAAGGCCCTGCGCTACGGCGTCGGCGTCGGTCGTCCGGGCTTCACCTGGGGTGGCGTTCAGACCATCACGATGAAGCGCGAGTGGCCGGATTGGCGCCCGCCGTCGGAGATGCTGCGTCGCCGCCCCGATCTGCCGCGCTTCATGAAGGGCGGCATCGAGAACCCGCTCGGCGCCCGCGCCATGTATCTCGGCAACTCGATCTACCGCATCCACGGCTCGAACGAGCCGGAGACCATCGGCACCGCCGTGTCGTCGGGCTGCATCCGCATGACCAACGACGACGTGGCCGACCTTTACACCCGCGCCAAGGTCGGCGCGAAGGTCATCGTCCAGCGCTGATCGGCTCCGGTCGTCAGCGACCTTTCAAAGGTTTGGTGGAACGAGGGGTCGGCGGAAACGCCGGCCCCTGTTTCGTTGACGCGCCGGCCCAGCCTATTTCGAGACGGCGAAGAAGCGCGACAGGAGCCAGAGCGGCACCACCACCACCGCTCCCGCCAGGATCCAGCGTCCGAAATCGTGGAAGGTGTCGAGCCCGAGGTCGATCAGGCGGCGCATCGCGTCGTAGGCGTGCCAGAACAGCAGGCCGGGCGTGACGCCGAGCATCGCCATCACGGCACCGACCAGGACGGACAGGAACAGCAGCTTCAGGAATACCGCCGCCGGTGAGCCGCCGAGGAAGCGCCGCACAGCCGAGCGTCGGTCGTGCGCCGGGAAAGGCGCGCCGGCATAGGGCTGCCCCGGATAGGGCGGCGGGCGCCGTGGATCGTGGTCGAGGGTCATGCGGTCTGTCCTGAGACGGGGCTGTGCCGCCTGTCCAACGCGGGGAAGCCGGCGGAACCGTGACGGAAGCGACACAGGTCCGACGAAACCCATCGCATGTGTGCGCGTTAGGCGGTTTCGCACATGGGATGGATGGCACCGCTCCATGCACGGTCCCATCTTACGATCAGATTTTCGCCCTGCCGACTGACGCGTCAATGAAACGAACCGATTCATGATCGACCACGCCCTGTTCGATCCGGCGATGATCGATCCCGAGACCAAGCGTCTCAACGAGGAGATCGTGGCGGCGCATGCGGCGCAGGCCGATCCCTGGACGATCCCGATCACCGAGGTCCGCGCCCGCCGCCGCCAGGGCACCCAGGCCTCTCCGGCCATGCCCCGAAGCGCACGGGCCGAGATCCTGACCATCGACGGACCGGCGGGACCGCTGGCGCTGCGCGTCATCCGCCCCGATCCGAAGAAGTGGACGAAGCTGCGTGGCGCCTACCTGCACATCCATCGCGGCGGGTGGGTGTGGGGCTCCGCCGACGAGCAGGACCCGTGGCTCGAGCGCATCGCCGATGTGTGCGGCTTCGTCTGCCTGTCGGTGGAATATCGCCTGGCGCCGGAACACCCGTACCCGGCGGCCCTGGAGGATTGCGAGGCGGCCGCCCTGTGGCTGGCCGGCCCGGGCCGCGCCGAGTTCGGCGTCAATGCGCTGACCGTCGGCGGCGAGTCCGCCGGCGCGCAACTCGCCGTGATGGTGCTGCTGCGCCTGCGGGACCGGCACGGGCTGCCACGCGCCTTTCGGGGTGCCAACCTCAACGCGGGCTTCTTCGATCTCGGGCTGACCCCGAGCGTGCGCAACTGGGGCGACCAGCGCCTGGTGGTGAACACCGAAGACCTGACCCGCTTCGCCGACGTCTACGTCCGCGACGGCATCGATCGGCGTCGACCCGACGTGTCGCCGGTCTATGCGGACCTGAAGGGCCTGCCGCCGGCGCTGTTCACGGTGGGCACCCACGATCCGCTCCTCGACGACACGCTCTACATGTCAGCGCGCTGGGCCGCGGCCGGCAATGGCGGGCACACGGCGATCTATGCCGGCGGATGCCACGTCTTCGTCCGGTATCCGGGGGCCATGACGGAGCGCGCCCTCGAACTGATCGACCGCTTCCTGATGGCCCTGGCCTGAGCAAGCCCCCGGCTAGGTCCCTGCTTCCGCAGCGCTTCGCGACTTGGTTCGCATCGCGCGGCTGGACGCCGCGTCCGCATCAGCTCGACCTGCTCGACATCGTGCGGGGTGGGCGCTCGGCGCTCCTGGTCGCGCCGACCGGCGCGGGCAAGACCCTGGCGGGCTTCCTTCCGAGCCTGACCGCCCTGGCGGAGCGACCGCCTTCGGCCAAGCGGTCCGGATTGCACACGCTCTACATCTCGCCCCTCAAGGCGCTGGCGGTCGATATCGCGCGCAATCTCGACGCGCCGGTTGCCGAAATGGGGCTCGGCATCCAGGTCGAGACGCGAACCGGTGACACGCCTTCGCACAAGCGCACCCGGCAGATCGCGCGTCCGCCCGATATCCTGCTGACCACACCGGAACAGCTCGCCCTGCTGATCGCCCATCGCGAGGCGGCCGACCTGTTTGCCAATCTGTCCTGCGTCGTCCTCGACGAACTGCACGCCCTGGTGACCTCGAAGCGCGGGGATCTGCTGGCCCTCGCCCTGGCGCGGCTGCATCGGCTCAGTCCGGGCCTGACCGCCATCGGATTGTCCGCGACCGTGCGCGAGCCGGACGAGCTGCGTCGCTATCTGGTCCCACAGGCGCCCAACCCTCCCCCCTCTGCGGGAGAGGGTGACCCACGGACGGAGTCGCGAGAGGGAAGCACCACCCCATCCGGAGGGATCAGCGCGGCCCCTCTCCCGGTCGCTCCGCGACCACCCTGCCCCGGAAGGGAGGGCGGGTCTCGGCCGGCGATGGCCGAACTGGTGGTCGTCAAGGGCGGCGCGGCGCCCGACCTGCGCATGCTCGACACGGGCCTGACCCTGCCGCTCGCCGGCCACACGGCCTGGCAGGCGATGCCAGCGATCTACGACCTGATCGGACAGCACAGGACCGTGCTGGTCTTCGTCAACACCCGGCTCCAGGCGGAGTACACCTTCCAGGAGTTGTGGCGGATCAACGAGGAGAACTATCCGATCGCCTTGCACCACGGCTCGCTCGACGCGACGCAACGCCGGCGAGTCGAGGCCGCCATGGCGGCCGGGCAGTTGCGGGCCATCGTCTGCACCGCCACTCTGGACCTCGGCATCGACTGGGGCGATGTCGACCTCGTGGTGAATATCGGCGCCCCGAAGGGCGCCAGCCGGATCATGCAGCGCATCGGCCGCGCCAATCACCGCATGGACGAGCCCTCCAAGGCCTACCTCGTGCCGGCGAACCGGTTCGAGATGCTGGAGTGCCAGGCGGCCCTCGACGCCGTGGAAGCGGCCGCCCAGGACACGCCGGATGCCCGCCTCGGCGCCCCGGACGTCCTGGCCCAGCACGTCCTCGGCATGGCCTGCGCCGACGCCTTCGATCCGGTCATGCTCTACGAGGAGATCACCTCGGCCGCGCCCTACGCGACGTTGTCGTGGGAGGATTTCGAGGCAGTGGTCGATTACGTCGCCACCGGCGGCTACGCGTTGCGCGCCTATGAGCGCTTCGCCAAGATCCTGCGGGGGCCGGACGGCCTGTGGCGGGTGCGCGATGCCCGCATCGCCCAGCAGTACCGGATGAACGTCGGCACCATCGTCGAATCGGCCAAGGTCAAGGTCCGGCTGGCGCGCGGGGTGCGCGGCAAGCCCGGGGCGATCCTGCCGAAGGGCGGCCGGGTGCTGGGCGAGATCGAAGAGGACTTCGCCGACACCCTGACCCCGGGCGATACCTTCCTGTTCGCCGGCGAAGTCCTGCGCTTCGAGGGCCTCGCCGAGGACGAGGCGCTGGCGACCCGCGCCGGTCCCGGCACCGACCCCGCTATCCCGTCCTATGCCGGCGCCAAATTCCCGATCTCGACCTTCCTCGCCGACCGGGTCCGGGCGCTGATTGCCGATCCCTTCGAATGGGACCGTTTGCCGAAGCAGGTGGCCGATTATCTGGTGCAGCAGCGCAGCCGCTCGATCCTGCCGGGCGCGCGCGACCTGCTGGTCGAGACGTTTCCGCGGGCCGGGCGCTTCTACCTCACGGCCTTTCCGTTCGAGGGGCGGCTGGCGCATCAGACGCTGGGCATGCTGCTGACCCGGCGCCTGGAGCGGGCGCGGATGCGGCCCCTCGGCTTTGCCGCCAACGATTACGGCATCGCGATCTGGCTGAACCGGGATGTCGGCGAGCGCATCGGGCGCGAAACCGATTTTCTCGAGGGTTTGTTCGCCGAGGACATGCTGGGCGACGACCTCGAAGCCTGGCTCGACGAATCCGCCATGATGAAGCGCACCTTCCGCCAATGCGCGGTCATCGCCGGTCTGATCGAGCGTCGCTATCCCGGCCAGGCCAAGACCGGACGCCAGGTCACGATGTCGACCGATCTGGTCTACGACGTGCTGCGCAAGCACCAGCCGGACCACCTTCTGCTCAGGGCCGCGCGCCAGGATGCGGCAACCGGACTCCTCGACGTGAAGCGCCTCGGTATGATGTTGAGGCGCATCCAGGGGCGAATCATCCACAAGGCACTCGATCGCGTTTCGCCGCTCTCCGTCTCCGTGATGCTCGAAATCGGGCGTGAACGGGTCTACGGCGAGGGCGCGGACGAGATCCTGGCCGAAGCCGAGGCGCAGTTGCTGGAAGAAGCGCTGGCTTGAGCGGGTGAGGCCCCCCTTCCCGAAGACAGAGGATGCGGTTTTGGCGCTCGGCCAGAGACTTGAGAAGACCACGAAGGCCCCCGGCCTCACCCTCGCCGGCGAAACCCTGGCCCTCGACCTCTGCGGCGGTCTCTGGCTCGCCGCTCACCGGACCCTGATCGTGTCCGATCTGCACCTGGAGAAGGGCTCGGCCTTCGCGGCGCGCTCGGGCCAGTTCCTGCCGCCCTACGACACCCGCGAGACCCTGGCTTGCCTGCACGAGGCGGTGGTCCGCCTCGATCCAGCCTGCGTGGTGGCGCTCGGCGATTCCTTCCACGATGCGCGCGGCCCCGAGCGGATGGAGCCCGGCGACCGCGCCATGGTGGCCGCGCTCCAGGACGGGCGCGACTGGGTCTGGATCGCCGGCAACCACGATCATGCGGTGAGCGAGGGCGTCGGCGGACGCTACGCCGAGACGCTGATTCTCGGCGGGCTGACCCTGCGTCACGAGCCGACCCCCGACGCGCCCGAGGGCGAGATCGCCGGGCATCTCCACCCCTGCGGCAAGGTCGCGATGCGCGGCCGGGCGGTGCGCCGCCGCTGCTTCGTCACCGATGGCCGTCGCATGATCATGCCGGCCTTCGGCGCCTACGCGGGCGGTCTCAACGTCCGCAACCCGATCTTCGAGCCGCTGTTTCCCGCCGGCTTCACCGCCCATCTCCTCGGCGACGGCCGCGTCTTCGCCATCGGCAAGGCGATGCTCAGCAAGGATTGAGGCGGGGGCCGGTCGATCAGGCCGCGATCAGCAGCGACGCGCCAGCGACGCCCGACAGGACGAGGCGCAGGCGCCCGAGCCAGACCGGGACCAGGCCGCGGCGGGGCAAGTCCTGGTCGACGAAGCCCCAGGCCAGGACCAGGATACCGAGGATGCGCAGGTCCCAGGGGGCCGGTGCGGCCAAGGCCGCCCAGGCGATCAGCGAGGGCAGGATGGCGATGGCATAGTCGGCGCTGCCGGAATTCCGTGCGGCGGCCGCTCCCCAGCGGATGCCGCCGAGAAAGGACGCGATCACGGCGCCGTAGGTCGAGAGCACGAGGCGTGGGCTGAGGCCGATGGTGCTGAGACCGCCATCGGAGCCGCTGACCGAGAGCAGCGCGAACCCCAGGAAGGGAATCAGCCCGGCGATCCCCAGGATGAGGGCGGCCGGTGGGACCGACGTCAGGCGCGCCATCAGTTCTCCGCTCTTCCGAACGCCGCGACCGGCGGCATGTATTCCGGCATGGATATCTCCGGGATGGATGATTCCGGAGTGGATTTACCAGGATGGGAAAGCCGGGCCGGGTCTGGCGTGCAGCTCCGTCACCGGTCACCTTACGAGGGTCACCGATGTTTCAACGCCCGAAAAGCCCGGTTCGCTGCATTGCGAGACGGCGGCAGAAGCTCGCAGGCCCCCCGAACCCGGCACCGTGGCGTGCGCCCAGCGGCAGCCGGGCTGAAGCATGGGCTCGGAAGCGAGATGCAGCGTCAGGTCCGGCGGCCGGGCGGGATCGCCGTGGTCGGTGGCGGTGCTCCGAGAAGGCTCATGGTGTTCTCGGTCACGGCCGGCGCTGGAACGGCGTTGGCGCTCGGCTCCGGCACCTTCGCCTTGAAAGCCTCGGCCTGGGCGCGGGCGGCGGCCAGATCCTTCGGCTCCAGCTTGGCCGCCACGTCGTCACGCTTCTTCCCGGCGTCCTCGTCGCCCTGCGCCGCAGCGGCGGAGAACCAGAGGTAGGATTGGACCAGATCCTGCTGCACGCCCATGCCGCGGGCATAGAGCACCGCCAGATTGTACTGGCTGTCCCGCAGGCCGAATGCGGCGGCGCGCTTGAACCAGCCGGATGCGGTGGCGAAGTCGGGCTTGCCCGCCGCAGCGGGGTTCTCGGCGTGAATGACCGCGAGGTTGTGCATGGCGCGGGCGTTGCCGAGGTCCGCCGCTCGCCCGTACCAGAGTTTCGCCTGTGCGAGGTCGCGGGTGACGCCGATCCCCTTCTCGTAGAGGTTTCCAAGCTTGTACTGGGCCGGCGCGAAGCCGCTCGCAGCCACCTGCTCGTAGATCTTCCCGGCCAGAACCGGGTTGCGCACCATGCCGCGGCCCTCGCTGGCCCGGCTGGCGAGATCGTAGGCCGCAGCCGTATCGCCCTCGAGGGCGGCCTGGCGCAGCTTGCTCAGGGTTGCCGGAACGACGCCGAGCTCGGAGGACAGGGTTGCCATGGAGGCGACGCGCGGCAGCGGGGGGCGGGCCGCGCCCGGTCCGATCGGGCTCGCGGGCTTGGCGCCGGAACTCTCGGGGGACGCTCGACTGTCGCCGAGGGATTGCGTGGTCTGGGGATCGGGGATCGCCGCCGCCGTGCCCTGGCCGTCCTGCGGCTTCGATGCGGCCGCCACCCCATCGGCGTTGACCGCGCCCTGCGTGGTCTTCGCGGCAACGCCGGCGGGGCCACCCTGGGGTGTGGATACGGCCGCGACGGGCTCGCCCGCGAGCTGATCGGTGCCGGCGGTCTTCTTGGCGGTCAGGGCCTGGAGGGCGCCGAGCAGCAACACCACGGCGGCCAGTCCAAGCAGGAGCGGCTTGCGGCGGCGGTCGATGCCGCTGCGGAAGCGCGCGAGACGGCCGCGCGGATCGGAGGCCTGGGTGTTGTCCCGCTGCGCCTGAGCCGCCGAGATTGCGGACTGTCCCGAAGCCTCGGCCTGGGCGGCCTGGGCGGCCCGCCGGGCCGCGGCGATGAAGCTGGTCTTGATGTCGCTGTCGCCGGCGCTCTGAGCCTCGTCGGTGCCGAGCCGATCGGCGGGGCGCTCGCGGCCCGGACGTCCCGCTCCCGGCTCCAGCGGCAGGTCGGGACCGGCGGAGGCCGGGCGGCCGGCGCGCATCTCGGCCGGGCGCCGAACCGGTCTCGCCGCAGCGGCGGCGGCAAGGGTCTCGGTTGTTTCCGTGTCCGGCGCGTCCTTGCCCGAACGGGGGGCCGCGATCTCCGCATCCGTCGGGCCGACGCGGCCGACGAGACGCTCCAGAGCCGCGTAGACGCCGGTAAGCGTCGACTGCATCCGCTGCTCGGACGCGACCTGATGGGCGCGCAGGTCGGCGAGGCTGGCCCGCAGTAGGGCGACTTCGCCGGTTTCGGCCGCCGACCCCATGGTTTCGGCGACGGCATTGCGCGCTGCGCGCTCCACCGCGGCCTCGATCGGCGCCTCGGCCCGCAGGGCCGAGACCTGATCGAGCAGGTCGGTCATGGTCCGCTGAAGACCGGCGAGCGCCGGGTCTGCGTCGCGGGTGTCGATGCGTCCGGCCAGGGCCAGGACCTGCTGCTCCAGGGCGTCGAGGCCCTCGTCACGCGGACCCTCGCTCGTGCCGATGCGATCGAGCTTGACGGTCAGCTCGTGCAGCATGCCGTGGATGGAGGCGAGATTCTCGTCCGGCATCGCGGGTCGGCGCAGGGTCGCCCCGAGATCTTCGAGGCGCCCGATCAGGTCGCCGACCGGGTTGATGCTGACCCGCTCGACCGTCTCGGCCAGGGCATCGATGCGATGAAGGATCGCGTCGGAATCAGTGTACGACACCGTCTCGCCGCTGCCCCGGAGGGCATCGAGCTTGACGCTCATCTTCTTGATCTGCTCGCCGATGCCGGCATCCGACCGCGACCGGAGCCCGAGGCGGATCTCCTCCAGGAGCGGGCGAAGCTCGGCGAGCCCCGTGGTCTCGCCCGGCATCCCCTCGTGGAGCTGGGAGATCTGGTTGCTGATCGACTGGAGGCCGACGGCGAGGCTCTGAATCCGCTCGAGCCCGGGCAGCGAGCCGATCAGGCGGCGGATCTCGTCGAGTTCGCGGAACAGGCCGGCCAGCACATCCTGTTCGGCGAAGACGGGAGCGACACCGTCCATCTTGGCGGCCAGGCGCTCGACATCGGCGGCGACGCGGGCATGGACGTTCTCGGCGACATCCTCGGCCAGGCGCTCGACCTGGACCCGGATGGCCTCGATGGGGGCCGCGATGGCGGCGAGGTCGGACGGGGCCTGGACCTTCTGGACGTCGGCCGCGAGGGCGTGCATCGCCTTCTCGAGCGCGCCGACATCACGGCCGCTGGCGAGGCTTCCGATCGATTCGCGCAGCCGCAGGGTCTCTGTCTGCAACTCGGCGATGGCGACGGACTCGACTGCGGCGTCGGAGCGCGGCTCGGGGGCGACGACCGGCGCGGATGCGACGACGCCACCGGCGAGTTCGCGCTGGCGCTGGCGGATTTCGCTGACCGCTTCGCGGACCTCGGTGACGGCCGGCCTGCCGCGACGGCCGAGGGGACGCGGCGTGGCGATCTGCTCGCCGAGTTCGTTCATCCGGCGCTCAATGGCGGCGAGGCGTTCGGCCATCGCGTCGCCCGGGGGACTACCGGTCCCGGCCGAAGCGATGCGGGACTCCTCGAGGCCTGCGACGGGCTGGGCCTCGATATTTGGGGACGGCTTGGTCTCCGAGGCGATGCGCTGGTCGATGCCGTCGAGACGCCGCATCATCTCCGCGAGGGCCGCGTTCATGCCGGGGGGCGACGCCGGTGATTCCACCGCCGGCGGAATCGGGTGCGGGCTGTCGACCGGTTCGGCCTGACGGGGCTTTTCGGGCGCCGGCACGTGGACAGAGGAAGGGATGGCTGACGGCGACGCGACGAGGGCGCTGGGTTCGACGATGGAGGCGATCCAAGTCTCGACCGGAACGCCCGCGCGGCGTGCGACGTCGCGCGCCGCCTCGAGAACGTCGGGATCGAAGCCTTCGAGGTTGAGCGTGGCGTTGCGTGTCATCGTCAAACCTGACTGGCGAAGTCCATGGCTCGATCCGCGAATGCTCCCGCCGCTGGAACCGAGACGGCGGGTTAACGTCAGATCCATCATCCGTGACATTTGGTAGTCTTGGTAAACAGCCGGTTAAGATGCCGTCGATTGCGGGTTTACAGCCGGGGAACGCTACCGGCTCGCACTCCGCATCTGTGCGCGGCCCCGGCTCACGCCCATTGCACTCGTCAAAGAATAGTTTAGATATGAACCATCAGGTGCGCCGGCGGCCGGAAGGTCGGTCAGGACCGCAGCGGTTTCCGGGAGATGATGCGCGATGCCCAGCTACAAGGCACCGGTCGAGGACGTCCTGTTCCTGCTGAACGACGTGCTCGGGTTTCACCGCTACGATAACCTGCGCGGCTTCTCGGACGCCTCTCCCGACGTGATCGAGGCCGTGCTGAACGAGGGCGCCAAGCTCGCCGAGACCGTGCTGGCCCCGCTGAACGCCGTCGGCGACCGGGAGGGCTGCACCCGGCATCCGGACGGTAGCGTCACGACGCCGAAGGGGTTCAAGGCCGCTTACGACGCCTACGCGCAGGGCGGCTGGATGGGCCTGTCGATGCCCGAGGCCTATGGCGGCCAGGCCCTGCCGCACACCCTCAACAGTGCGATCCAGGAATTCGCCTCGGGGGCCAACCTGGCGCTCGGCATGTATCCGGGCCTGACCCAGGGCGCGATGGCCGCCCTGGAGGTGCACGGCTCCGAGGCGCAGAAATCGCTCTACCTGCCGAAGATGGTGGAGGGCGCCTGGACCGGCACCATGAACCTCACCGAGCCCCATTGCGGCACGGATCTCGGCCTCCTCAAGACCAAGGCGGTGCCCAATGGCGACGGCTCCTACAGCCTGACCGGCACGAAGATCTTCATCTCGGCCGGCGAGCACAACCTGTCCGAGAACATCATCCACCTCGTCATCGCCCGCATCGAGGGCGCCCCGGCCGGAACCAAGGGCATCTCGCTCTTCGTGGTGCCGAAGTTTCTGGTCAACGCGGACGGCTCGGTGGGCGAGCGCAACCCGGTCTCGTGCGGCTCCCTCGAGCACAAGATGGGCATCCACGGCAACTCGACCTGCGTCATGAACTACGACGGCGCCAAGGGCTGGCTGGTCGGCCAGGAGAACCGCGGCCTGAACGCGATGTTCGTCATGATGAACGAGGCCCGCCTCGCGGTCGGCATCCAGGGACTGGGCCAGTCCGAGGTCGCCTATCAGAACGCCGTCGCCTACGCGAAGGATCGCCTCCAGGGCCGCGCGCTCACCGGCGCCAAGGCCCCCGAGAAGGCGGCCGACCCGATCATCGTCCACCCCGACGTGCGCCGGACCCTGATGGGCATCCGCGCCTTCAACGAGGCCGCCCGAGCCCTCGTGCTCTGGACCGCGCTGCAGGCCGATATCGGCCATCGCTCGGACGACGAGAAGCAGCGCCAGGCGGCGGAAGACCACATGGGGCTGATGACTCCGGTGGTGAAGGGCGTGCTGACCGACCGCGGCTTCGCCAACGCGGTCGAGGCCCAGCAGATGTTCGGCGGGCACGGCTACATCGAAGAATGGGGCATGTCGCAATTCGTGCGCGATGCCCGGATCGCCATGATCTACGAGGGCGCCAACGGCATCCAGGCCATGGACCTGATCGGCCGCAAGCTGCCCAAGGACGGCGGCCGGGCGATGATGAGCTTCCTCGGCGAGGTCCAGACCTTCCTCAAGGACCACGGCGAGGACGAGGCGATGAAGCCCTACGTCGCGCCGCTCCAGGCCGGGCTCAACGACCTGCAGGGCGCCACCATGTGGTTCATGCAGAACGCCTTCTCCAAGCCTGACAATGCTGGCGCGGGTGCCACCGACTACATGCACCTGCTCGGCCTCATCGCCTTGGGCTACATGTGGGCCCGCATCGCCAAGGCCGCCCTGGCGCGCCAAGCCGAGGCGCCGTCCGAGGCGATGGCCGCCAAGCTTGTGGTCGGGCGCTTCTACATGGAACGGATGCTGCCGGAGACCGCGACCCGGCTGGTCCGGATCAAGGCCGGGGCCGAGACGACGATGGCGCTTGGCGCCGAGGCGTTTTAGACCGGACCGACAGTCCTTCAGGCTACCGCGTCATTCCGGGGCGCTCGCAGAGCGAACCCGGAATCCAGAACCGCCGACGCGGCAAACCTTGGATCTGTTTGCGGCTCTGGATTCCGGGTTCCGCTTCGCGGCCCCGGAATGACGGAGATACGAGAACGATTTTGAATGCCGTCGCCCGATCGGAGCGACCCAGAGGGAAGCGCGCATGCCCGAGGCCTTCATCTACGATCACGTCCGCACCCCCCGGGGACGCGGCAAGCCCGATGGCTCGCTGCACGAGGTGACCGCCCTGCGCCTCGCCGAAGTGGCCCTGCGGGCGCTCAAGGAGCGCAACGATCTCGACACCCGGCGCGTCGACGACGTGATCCTGGGCTGCGTCGATCCCGTGGGTGAGGCCGGCGGCGACATCGCCCGCGCGGCCGCCCTGGTCGCCGATTACGGCGATCACGTTCCGGGCGTGCAGATCAACCGGTTCTGCGCCTCGGGCCTCGACGCGGTGAACTTCGCCGCCGCGCAGGTCATGGCCGGGCAGCACGACATGACCATCGGCGGCGGGGTCGAATCCATGAGCCGCGTCGGCCTCGGTGCCTCCGGCGGCGCCTGGCCGGTGGATCCCGCCATCGCGATCAAGTCGTGGTTCATGCCCCAGGGCGTGTCGGCCGATCTCATCGCCTCGAAATACGGTTTCAGCCGGGACGATTGCGACGCCTACGCGGTCGAGTCGCAGAAGCGCTCCGCCGCCTCCTGGGCCGAGGGCCGCTTCGCCGATGCCGTGGTGCCGGTGCGCGACATCAACGGCATCACCTTGCTAGCCACCGACGAGCACATGCGGCCCTCGACCGACATGCAGTCTCTCGGCCAGCTCAAGGCGTCCTTTGTCCAGATGGGACAGATGGGCGGCTTCGACGCGGTCGCGGTCGATGCGCATCCCGATGTCGAGACCGTCAACCACGTCCACCACGCCGGCAATTCGTCCGGCATCGTCGACGGCGCGGCCGCGGTGCTGATCGGCTCGGCCGAGGCCGGCAGCGCGGCTGGCCTGAAGCCCCGCGCCCGCATCCGCGCCTTCGCCAATATCGGCTCGGACCCCGCCCTGATGCTCACGGGGCCGGTGGACGTGACCAAGAAGGTCCTGGCCCGCGCCGGCATGAGCCTGTCCGACATCGACCTGTTCGAGGTCAACGAGGCCTTCGCCGCAGTGGTGCTGCGCTTCCAGCAGGCCTTCGATGTCGATCCGGCACGGATCAATGTCTGCGGCGGCGCCATCGCGATGGGCCATCCGCTGGGCGCCACCGGCGCCATGATCCTCGGCACCGTCCTCGACGAACTGGAGCGCACCGGCAAGGAGCGCGCCCTGGTCACGCTTTGCATCGGCGCCGGCATGGGCACCGCGACCATCATCGAACGGGTGTGAGCGGGGCGGCGATCCGGGATGCGGCGGGTTTGGCGAACACCGGGCCGTGACCACGCGGATGCGAGAGTCGCCTCCCCAAGGGGGGCCAAGTGGGTTAGACGGCGGCGCCCGCCGTCGCTCGACGATGGGCTCACAAGCAAGAAGCTTCCGAGAAATTCCGAGGACACGCCACGATGACGCGCCTGCTCGCCACCCTCTGCCTGACCACGGCCCTGTGCCTGCCGATCGCCGCCCGCGCCGATGATGCGGCCGATCGGGTCGCCGCTGCCAAGGACCTGGTTCAGAAGACCACGCTCAAGAACCTGGAGGTCGGCTTCTCGGCGGCCCTCGAAAAGACCGTGGCGCCGATGAAGGAAGACAAGGCCGAGGCGGTCCGCAAGGAGATCCGCGCCGAGTTCGATAAGCAGCGCGAGACCATGCTCGATGGCCTGTCGAAGGCCTATGCGGAGAAGTTCAGCCTCGACGAGTTGAAGCATCTCTCCGAGATCTACGGCGACAAGACCTACCAGAAGTTTCAGGCGGTGAACGCCGATCCGGCCTCCACCGTGACGGCGGTCTCGCAGGCTTCGGTCACGAAGCTCCTCAACATGCTGGCGATCGCGTCGGCCGGAGATTCGCAAGGCACCGGTGCGCCGGGCGCGCCGATGCCGATGCCGGCGCGCTAAGGCGGAAAGGCGGGCGTCCCGATGGCCGGCTCAAGCCACTTGCGCGCGGGGGAGCCCGCCCCCGGAAGAGCCGGTCATTGCCAAACCGGTCATTGCCAAACTGGTCATTGCCAAACCGGTCATTGCCAAACCGGTCATTGCAAAGCCGGTCTCGGGGTGCCTGCCACCGGGAAGCCGGACACCTGCGGCAGCGCTTCGAGATGGGGCTTGGCGAAATGGTAGCCCTGGAACAGATTCGCACCGAGGCTCCGCAGGGTGTCGAGTTCGGCCGCCGTCTCGACACCCTCGGCGATCACCGCAATGCCCAGCGAGCGGGCGATGCCGATGATGCCCGCCACGATGATCTGGCGGCGGTGATCGCTGTCGATGCCGCGCAGGAGGTCCATGTCGATCTTGATCAGGTCGGGCTGAAAATTCGCCAGCAGGTTCAGCCCGGCGAAGCCGGCGCCGAAATCATCCAGGGCGGTCAGGAAGCCCTGGCGGCGGTACTCCGCCACGATGCGGGTGACATGGGCGGTGTCGCGGAACTTCTCGTTCTCGGTGAACTCGAACATGATCCGGTCATGGGCGAAGCCGGCCTTGCGCGCCGCCTCCAGGGACGAACGAATGCAGGCCGCCGGCTCGTAGACCGCGTTCGGCATGAAGTTGATCGACAGCCGGGTCGCGTCGTCGGCCGGGAACAGACGCCCGGCCAGCTCGATCGCCTTCACCCGCGCCGCCTGATCGAAGCGGTAGACGGTCTCGGGCGTCACCCGCCCGAGAATCGAGGCGGCGGATTCTCCGCCCGCGCCACGCACCAGGGCCTCGTAGCCCCAGACGCGCTGTTCGGCGAGGTCGAGGATCGGCTGGAACGCCATGGTAAAGGTGAAGTCGAGTTCGGCTCCTTCGCTGCAGCCCTTGCAGCCGATCCGAGCGGTCATGGTCTTGTCCTGTCCCAGCAGCATGCCCCCCGGCAATTCGGCATGCATCCGCAAGTTTTGACATTGGCTTAAGCGCGCAAGCCAAAGCCGCCCACCGGTCACGAATCCGAGGATCAGCGATGAATCTCACCAATTTCCGTCTCGAAACCGATGCCGATGGGATCGCGCTGGCGACCTGGGACATGCCGGGCCGCTCCATGAACGTCTTCACCGACGCGGTAATGGATGAATTGGGTCAGATCATCGACGCCGTGGTGGCGGATGCCGCCATCAAGGGCTGCGTCATCGTCTCGGGTAAGGACAACTTCTCGGGCGGCGCCGACCTGACGATGCTGCAGGGCCTCGGCCGCGCCTACGAGGCGCTGAAGGCCGAACGTGGCGAGGAGGCGGCGATGCGCCACTTCTTCGACGAGTCGCGCAAGCTCACTTTGGTATTCCGAAAGCTGGAAACCTGCGGCAAGCCCTTCGCAGCGGCGGTGAATGGCATCTGTCTCGGCGGCGCTTTCGAACTGGCATTGGCCTGCCATCACCGCGTGCTCTCGGACGACCCGAAGACCCGCGTCGGCCTGCCGGAAATCAAGGTCGGGTTGTTCCCGGGCGGCGGCGGCACCCAGCGGGTGGCCCGCCTGATGCAGACCGGGGACGCCCTGCAGATGCTGTTCAAGGGCGAGCAGATCCGCCCCGCGATGGCCAAGAACATGGGCCTCGCGCAGGAGGTCGCGCCCAGGGACGAGATCGTCGCCAGGGCCAAGGCCTGGATCGCCGCCGGTGGCTCGGCCGTGGCCCCCTGGGACCAGCCGAAGTTCAAGGCGCCCTCCGGCAAGGTCTACTCGCCGGCCGGCATGATGATCTGGCCCCCGGCCAACGCCATCTATCGGCGCGAGACGCACGACAACTACCCAGCCGCGAAGGCGATCCTGGCCTCGGTCTACGAGGGCTTGCAGCTGCCGATGGATCAGGCCCTGCGCGTCGAGAGCCGCTACTTCGCCCATATTCTGCGCACCAAGGAAGCGGCGGCGATGATCCGCACGCTGTTCCTCTCGATGGGTGAATTGAACAAGGGCGCGCGCCGCCCGAAGGACGTGCCCGCCACGGTGGTGAAGACCGTCGGCGTCGTCGGCGCCGGCTTCATGGGCGCGGGCGTCGCCTATGTCTCCGCCAATGCCGGGATGGAGGTGGTGCTCGTCGACCAGTCGATCGAGGCAGCCGAGAAGGGCAAGGCCTATGCCCACAAGCTGGTCACCGACCAGATCAACAAGGGCCGGGCCAAGACCGCCGACCGCGAAGCCCTGTTGGGTCGCATCCGCACCAGCGCCGACTATGCGGATCTCGGCGCCTGCGACCTCGTTATCGAGGCAGTGTTCGAGGACCCGAAGGTCAAGGCCGAGGTCATCGCCAAGGTCGAGGCCGCGATCCGGCCGGAGACGATCTTCGCCTCGAACACTTCGACCCTGCCGATCACCGGGCTTGCCAAGACGTCGTCCCGGCCGGAGCAGTTCGTCGGCATCCATTTCTTCTCGCCGGTGGAGAAGATGATGCTGGTCGAGATCATCAAGGGTGACCAGACCGGCGACGCCGCGCTGGCCACCGCCCTCGATTACGTCCGGGCGATCAAGAAGACCCCGATCGTCGTCAACGACGCGCGCGGCTTCTTCGCCAACCGGTGCGTCGGCGCCTACCTGCTCGAGGGCCACACCATGCTCAACGAGGGCATCCCGGCGGCAATGATCGAGAATGCCGGCCGCCAGGCGGGTATGCCGGTCGGACCGCTCTCGCTGACCGACGAGGTCGCGGTCGACCTCGCCCTGAAGATCGTCAAGGCGACGGAGGCGCAGCTCGGCGCCGGCAGCATCGACCCGGCCCAGAAGGCGCTGCTCACCACCCTTGTGGAGGGCGAGGGACGATTGGGGCGCAAGAACAAGAAGGGGTTCTACGATTACCCCGAGGGCGCGCCGAAGCGCCTGTGGCCCGGGCTCGCCGCCCTGCAGGCGACCAAGGTCGATCCCGACGCGGTGGATTTCACGGAGCTGAAGCAGCGCCTGCTGGTGGTGCAAGCGCTGGAAGCCGCCCGCACCGTCGGCGAGGGCGTAGTCACCGATCCGCGCGAAGCGGATGTCGGCTCGATTTTGGGCTTCGGCTTCGCCCCCTTCACCGGCGGCGCCCTGTCCTACATCGACTTCATGGGCGCGCAGGCCTTCGTGACGCTGGCGCAGGGGCTGGAAGCCAAGCACGGCCCGCGCTTCGCCGTGCCGCAAAACCTCCTGGACATGGCCGCCCGGGGCGGCACGTTCTATGGCGACGCGGCGGCGAAGAAGGCGGCGTAGGCCGCAGACTACCGCCCGGCATATCTCCGGGCGGCCCCCACGACGGGTGAGGCGGACGCCGCGCCTCACCCCGATGAAGTTGCCGTCATCCGAACCCGCAGCACTGCGACGTCGTCGTGGTTGCTCGACAGAAGGTCGGTGATGTCGCCATCGAGCAGAGCCTTCACGTGGCGGCAGCGAGTGCCGTAGCGCCCGGCCATGCAGGTACAGCGCAGGTGCGGCCCGGTGCTGCGATCCTCGAGGGTGACGGCGTAGCGGTTGCCGCTGCTGCCGCGCACCGCGAAGTGCAGGCCTGGCGACGAAGCGGAGCGCGCACCCGCCGCCATCCGGGCGCGGTCCGTGAGCGAGCCCGGGCGGCTCGGGGCACGCGCAGCCGCATCGGGTCCTTCCGGCAACCGAGTGATCGGCAGGTGGATCGCCCGCGCCAGGGCGGGCACGTCCGGCGCGCCGGTCTCCCGCGCGGCGGCAAGCGCGATCTCGGCACAGGCATAGGCATCCTCGCCGGCATCGTGGTGCTCGAAGCGGATGCCGAGGCGGGCCGCGACCTTGCCGAGGCCGCAGCCCTCCTCCGCCGGAAAGACCCGCCGGGCGATCTGCAGGGTGCAGAGGTAGGCGAAGGCCGGCGGCCGCACGCCATAAGCCGCGAGCGAGGCGCGCAGCACGCCCATGTCGAATCCGGCATTGTGCGCGAGGATCAGGCCGGAGGCGAGGTCGGGCAAAAACTCCGCCATCACAGTGGGGAAGTCCGGCCGGTGGCGCACGTCGGCAGGCACGATTCCGTGGACCCGGATGTTGCCGGGCGAGAAGCGCAGCTCTGGCGGACGGATCAGGCGGGATTCCCGCCGCACCACCCGGCCGCCGGCGATCCAGGCGAGCCCAACGGCACAGGCGCTGTCGCGCCGCTCGTTGGCGGTCTCGAAATCGATGGCGATGACGGTCATGCGAGGGTCGCGGGGGCCTGTCCCGGCCGAACGCAGCCAGGCTCTCGGAAAGATGATCACCGGAGTCTAGGCGCCCGCAATTCCCGGCTCAAGCGCTGGCGACGAGCGCCAGCCATGCCTCCTCGCTGATGACCTCGACGCCGTGCTTCTGGGCGTCCTTCAGCTTGGAACCCGCGCCCGGGCCCGCCACCACGAGGTCGGTCTTGGCCGAGACAGAACCCGAGACCTTGGCACCCAGGCGCTCGGCGGTGGCCTTCGCCTCGGAGCGGGTCATCTGTTCGAGGCTTCCGGTGAACACCACCGTCTTGCCAGCGAAGGCCGTGGCGGAGGCCGGGGCCGCCATCGGCTCGGTCTTCACTTCGGCGAGCAGGGCCCGGACTGCCGCGTCGTTGTGGGGCTCGGCGAAGAAAGCGATCAGCGAATCCGTCGCCACCGGGCCGATCTCGCCATCGTCGGCGAAGTGGCGATACGCATCGCCGGGGCGCTGCCCGGCCGCCCGCGCCAAGCCCGCCGCGATGGCATCCGCGTCGCCGTAATGGGTCACAAGGCTGGCGCGCTGGGGGGCGGAGAGGCGGACATGGCCTTGCGGCTGCGCCTCGTCCCCCTCGACCGCGTCAACCACCGTCCCGTCGCGGGGAAAACCGAATTCCAGGAGCCGGTCGCGGGTGGTCGGCCCGATGCGCGAGAGCGCGGACAGCTCGATCCAGTCCGGTCCGGCCTGATCGCGGCTCGCAGCCGCGACGCCCTCCATCAGCGCCGGCATGTCGGAAAACCGTTTGGCCAACGCCTTGGCGGTGGATTCGCCGATGTCCGGGATGCCTAGGGCGAACAGGAAGCGGTTCAGCGGCAGGCTGCGGCGATCCTCCACCGAGGCGAGGAGGTTCTTGATCGCCTTGTCCTCCTCCTCGCCTTTCTTCTTGGTCGGCTTCTTCGGGGCCGGCGCGCCCTCCGTCCGGCGCTCGGCCGAAAGGGCTTCGCGGCGGGCCACGATGGCGGCCTTCAGGGGTTCGAAGGCGAGGCGGAACAGGTCGGCCGGCTGGCGAACCAGCCCGGCCTCGAACAGAACCTCGATATAGGTCTGGCCGAAGCCCTCGAGGTCGAAGCCGTTGCGCGAGACGAAGTGCTTCAGGCGCTCCACTCCCTGCGCGGGACAGATCAGACCGCCGGTGCAGCGTCGCACGGCGTCGGGCTTGCCCGTGCGCGGGTTGATCTCGCGCACCGCCCGGCTGCCGCAGGCGGGGCAGTGGGTTGGAAAGACGTAGGGCTTCGCATCGGGCGGGCGCTTCTCCAGCACCACGTCCATGACCTTCGGGATCACGTCGCCGGCGCGCTGCACCACGACGGTGTCGCCGACCCGAATGTCGCGCCCGTCGCGGATCGGCTCGCCGTCGGCCCCGACGCCCTGGACGTAGCCCTCGTTGTGCAGGGTGGCGTTCGACACCACGACACCGCCCACCGTCACCGGCCTGAGCTTCGCCAGCGGATTGAGGGAGCCGGTACGCCCGACATTGATCTCGATGTCCTCGACCACCGTCAGCGCCTTCTGGGCCGCGAACTTGTGGGCGAGCGCCCAGCGCGGCGAGCGCGAGACGAAGCCGAGGCGGCGCTGCAACGCGAGGTCGTCGACCTTGTAGACCACGCCATCGATGTCGTAGCCGAGGCTGGCGCGCTCCGCCTCGATGCTGCGGTAATGCGCGATCATCGCCTCTGCGTCGGGGCACAGCTTCGTCCGGTCGTTGACCGGCAGGCCCCAAGCGCGGAACCGCTCCAGCACGCCGTGCTGCGTCCCGTTGAGCGCCGGCACCACCTCGCCCCACGCATAGGCGAAGAACTTGAGCGGACGCGACCGGGTGATCTCCGGGTCGAGCTGCCGCAGCGAACCGGCCGCGGCGTTGCGCGGGTTTGCGAACAGCGCCTTGCCGGCAGCCTCCTGACGGGCGTTGATGGCGGCGAAATCCGCGTGCGAAAGGTAGACCTCGCCCCGCACCTCGCAGACCGGCGGCACGTCGTGACCTGCAAGCCGCTGCGGGATGTCCGACACCGTGCGGGCATTGGCGGTGACGTCCTCGCCGACCTCGCCGTCGCCGCGGGTCGCGGCGGTGACGAGGCGCCCGTCCTCATAGCGGAGTGCGAGCGAGAGCCCGTCGATCTTCGGCTCGGCCGTAAAGGCCAGCGGCTCCGCCTCCGGCCAGTTCAGGAAGCGCCGGACGCGGGCGACGAAGTCGGTCACCTCCTCGTCCGCGAAGGCGTTGCCGAGCGAGAGCATCGGCACGGCATGCCGGACCTTGGCGAATTTCTCGGATGGCTTGGCACCCACCGATGTGCTGGCAGCGCCCGTCCCGGCGAGATCCGGGAACCGCGCCTCGATCGTTTCCAGGCGCCGGCGCAGGGCGTCGTATTCCGCATCCGTAATCTCGGGCGCGTCCTCCTGGTGATAGAGCCGGTCGGCTTCAGCGATCCGCTCGGAGAGATCGGCGTGCTCGGCCCGCGCCGCCTCCGGCGTCATCGTCTCGAGGCTGTCGACGGCGTTGTCTGCGGACATGAAGCGGCTTCGTGATCGGGCGCGGGGTGCGCTTATAGCAATCGGAAACCGCCGCCGCACGGGAAGAGGTTCCGGCTGACGCGCCGCCCTCCACAGCCTGTAACCCGCGCGCGCCGCTGGCGAATGAGTCCCTGGTGCCGTCGCATCGCCGTGACCCGCCTGGCTGCCTGCGACGCCGCGCCGCCTCACCGGGTCCACCCAGACCCTATCTCTTCACGCAACCGATCAACGATTCTGGATCGCCATGCCAGCCCCGCCCGCCTTCTCCGCGCCCTGGCGCGACCGCGCCGGTCGCGTCTCCGGCCTGAAGCTCGCCACCTTCCTGTTCGCCCTGGTGCCGGGGCTGTGGCTCGCGGGCGCCTACGCGGCCGATGCGCTCGGGGCCAAGCCGATCACCGCCCTGCTGCACGGCACCGGCGAATGGGCGGTCCGCTTCCTCATGCTGTCGCTGGCGGTGACGCCGCTGCGGCGCGTGGCGAACCTGCCGAAGCTGATCCTGGTGCGGCGCATGCTCGGGCTGACCGTGATGGCCTACGGGCTGATCCACCTGATGCTCTACGTCGTCGATCAGAACTTCGTGCTCACCAAGGTCGTCACGGAGATCCTGACCCGGATCTACCTGACCATCGGCTTCGTGGCGCTCCTCGGCCTCGTGGTGCTCGGCGTCACCTCCACGGACGGAATGATTCGCCGGCTCGGCAAGGCTTGGCCGCGCCTTCACAGGATGGTCTACGCGATCGCTGTCCTCGGCCTGATCCACTATTATCTCCAGGCCAAGATCGACATCTCCGACCCGGTGTTCTGGACCGGCGCCTTCCTGTTGCTGATGGGCCATCGCGCCATGCAGCGGCTCCGGTGGCCCACCAACCCGCTGACGTTGCTCGGCTTAGCCGTGGCGGCCGCTCTCCTCACCGCCCTGCTCGAGGCAGCCTGGTACGGCGCGGCCAGCGGCATTCCAGCGAGCCTGGTGCTTGCGGCCAACCTTGACGTTCCGGACACCATCAGGCCGGCTTGGTGGGTACTGGCCCTCGGGCTGTGCGTACCGGTGGTCAACGCGGTGCGGGTAGGCCTGGGCGGCAAGGGGCGGGGGGCATCCGGAAAGGCCGCTACGGGTCCGGTCGCGGAGTCGGCCGCGGCGATGCCCGCGCGCCGGCCGGTGGCTGCCGGCTGAGCCCCGAGCACCCGGAATTTTGCGTGATGATCGTTTCGATCGAAAATTCCCGTCAGCGGCAGGTCTGTTCCAGCGGGATGCCCTCGATGACAAGCCGAGCCGGTCCGATACGCCTTGCGTCGGCTCGGCGCACAGGCGTTTACCAGTGTGGCGCTTGTCGACCCGTCATCCCGCGGGCATGAACCGAACCAGCAACACGCAAGGAACGCCCAGCATGCGCAAGTGGATTGGCCGCGGCCCACTCGGGGCGTTCGCGCTCGGGTGCCTGCTGATGAGCGATGCGGCTTCGGCGGCCTGCACGCCGCCGGAGGCCCCGTCGACCGCGACGCGTCCGATCAAGCCGACGCTGCCCGCCAAGCCGCCTTGCCTGGACGCAAAGGGTGGATGCCCGGGCTGGGAAGCCTACAGCTACAATGACGCGATCAAGGCCTACAACGTCGAGATCGCCGCGTTCCGACCCAAGCTGGAGGCCTATATCCAGGCTCTGACCAACTACGTGAAGGCGAGCAACGAGTACGCCCAGTGCGAGGTCAAGATTTTCCAGTGAACCCTTGGCGTCGGACCGCGGGTTGACCCCCGCGAGGGGCGATGCCACAGCGCAGCGCAGTTTTTATCCCGCACGCCAGACTGGACGGCCCGATGTCCGAATCCCTCGACCTCCTCGTCCTCGGCAATGCCATCGTCGACCTGATCGCCCAGACCGATGAGGATTTCCTCGCGGCCCAGGGCGTGCCCAAGGGTGCGATGCAACTGATCGACGAGGCGCGGGCCGAGTCCCTGTTCGCCGCCATGGGTCCGGCCACCATCGTGTCGGGTGGGTCCGGCGCCAACACGGCGGTGGGCGCCGCCATGCTGGGCGCCAGAACGAGCTTCGTCGGCAAGGTCCGCGACGATGAACTCGGCGGCCTGTTCGCCCACGATCTCAAGGCCACGGGCGTCCGCTTCCCGATCGCCGCCGCCACCGACGGGCCGGCCACCGCCCGCTGCTTCATCCTGGTGACGCCGGATGGCGAGCGCACCATGAACACCTATCTGGGCGCCTGCCAGGGCCTGTCCCCGGCCGATGTGGACGAGGCGACGGTGGCATCCGCCCGCGTGGTCTATCTCGAAGGCTACCTGTGGGACCCGCCGGCCGCCAAGGACGCGTTCCGAAAGGCCGTGACTATCGCGCACAAGTCCGGAAACGCGGCGGCCCTGACCCTGTCGGATGCCTTCTGCGTCGGACGCTACCGGGAGGAATTCCTGGGCCTGATCCGCGACGGCAGCGTCGACATTCTGTTCGCCAACATGGCCGAATTGCAGAGCCTGTACGAGACCGAGGACGCCGATGCGGCGATCCGGGCGCTGCGCGACGAGAGCGCCGCGCGCGGCAAGGACCTGCTCGGCCTCGTCACCCGCTCGGCCGAGGGCGCCCTGGTGATCCAGGGCGGCGACGTGCAATCGGTCCCCGCCTCCCCGGTGCATGAACTCGTCGACACCACCGGCGCCGGAGACCTGTTCGCCGCCGGCTTCCTTGCCGGTCATGCCCGCGGCCTCGATCACGTCGCCAGCGCCCGCCTCGGTGCGCTGGCTGCCGCCGAGGTCATCCAGCACATCGGCGCCCGGCCCCAGCACGACCTGGTGGCGCTGGCCAAGGCCCAGGGCCTGCTCTGAGGGGCGGAAAGCCGAGGTGCCGTCTCTTCGCTCCGCCTGTGTGGGGCGATGATTGCGTCTGAACCGCGCGCGATTCCGGGGCGCAGCAGGCGAACCCGGAATTCAGAGACGCCGACGGTGGGCTATCCAGAGCCGCCGACCGTGGAAAGCCTTGCAATACCAGTGCTTCTGGGTCCCGGGCTCCGCTGAGCGGCCCCGGGGTGACGGGGTGACGGGGTGCTCCTCGAGCCTTTCCGGCTCGTGGAACAAGCCTGTGCGATCCCCCTGTCAAAGATCGAGGGACGCGCGTCGCGCCGCGCCCCCCTGGGTAGGGTCGCACAGTTACGGGCGCGAGAACTGACGAATAAGAGGCGTGCCGTTCACATCCGCAGCAACACCTTGCCCACGGCCTCGCGCCGCTTGAGGATGCCCAGGGCCTCGGCGTATTCGGCGAGCGGATAGACACCGTGGACCTTGGCGGTCAGGCGTCCCTCCGCCACCCAGGCCAGTAACTGCTCCTGGTTGGCCCGATGCGCCTCGGGCTCGCGCTCGACGAAGACGCCCCAGTGCACGCCCTGGATGTCGATGCCCTTCAGGAGGGCAAGGTTGAGGGGAATGCGGGGGATGTCACCGGCCGCGAACCCGATCACCAGGTAGCGCCCCTTCCAGCCGAGCGAGCGCAGGGCCGGCTCGGCGTAGTCGCCGCCGATGGGATCATAGATCACGTCGACCCCCTCCCCCTCGGTGAGGCGGCGCAGGCCCTCGCGCAGGTTGTCGGCGGCGTAATCGAGGCCCATCGTGGCGCCGTGCGCCTCGGCCACGGCAAGCTTCTCCGGCGAGGACGCGCAGGCGATGACGCGGGCGCCCAGGATCGCCCCGAGTTCCACTGCCGCGAGGCCGACGCCGCCCGAGGCGCCGAGCACCGCCAGGGTCTCGCCAGGCTGAAGCCGGGCGCGGTCGCGCAGGGCGTGGAGCGAGGTCCCGTAGGTGATGGTCAGCCCGGCGGCTTGCTCGTCCGAGACGCCGTCCGGCACGGGGGTGAGGTGCCGGGTGGCGACGGCGATCCGCGCGCGGCAGGTGCCGAACTTCTGGTGGACGATGACGCGGTCGCCCACCGAAAAGCCCTCGGCCCCCTCGCCCAAAGCCTCGATCACGCCGCAGGCCTCGCCGCCGGGAGAGAACGGGAGTTCAGGCTTCACCTGATAGCGCCCGGCGATGATCAGGGTGTCGAAGAAGTTGAGCGCCGCCAGCGTGATGCGGATCACGGCCTCGCCCGGACCGGCCACCGGGTCCGGCAGATCGGCGAGTTCCAGATCCTCAGGTCCCCCGAGTCGGGTACACAGCAGCGCCTTCATGCCCACACCTCCCTGATGTTCGCATCGGCGCTTGCACCGACACGGCGGCCTGCGCAAGCACTGCGGTCCAAAGTATAGGCACCGCGATCCAGAGTGCAGGCACTGCGGCCGTCAGGGGCGTTCGTAGGTTCCCACCAGACAGCCCTTGGCAAGCACGCGTCCCGCCATCGCCTCCAGCAAGGCACCTCGGCCGGGATGCTGGGGCAGATCCAGCGCCCGGTCGAGGGCATAGGCCTGGAACAGGTAGGCGTGCGCCCCGTGGCCAGTGGGCGGATCGGGCGGCAGCCAGCCGGATTTCAGAAAGCTGTTCTTGCCAAGTTCGAGATTCTCGCCGAGACCGAGACGCGAACCGGCTTGGCTCGCCGCGCCTTCCGATAGCGGCGCGTCGGGATCGAGGTCCCAGGCGATCAGGTGGACGAGGGGATTCGGCGTCGGGCTTCCGGCATCCTCGACGAGCAGCACGACGCGGGCAGTGCCGGCGGGCAGGCCGGTCCAGGCCAGCGGCGGCGAGGTGCCTTCCCCGTCCGCGGTGAAGCGCGCCGGCATCGCAGCGCCATCGTCGAAGGCGGGACTGGTGAGCGTCAGGCCCTCCGGCGCCGCGGCGAAATCGGTCCGGTAGGCGGTCCTGTCCAGCCCGGCCTTAAGGCCAGACAGGGCGGCGCCCACGGCATGCGGAATTTTCTCGAGCAACGGCGATCTCCCGGCGGATACGCCGACCAACCCCTTGCCAGACTGAAGGTTCAGGCCGGGCGCTGCGCCGCGATCATGTAGTTGACTGCAGTGTCCCGGCTCGGGCGCCACGAGCCGTCGAGCGGGTTGAAGACCACGCCTGTGGTGTCGGTCACGCGCAGTCCGCCGGCCTCGACGGCGCGGGTGAGTTCGTCGGGCCGAACGAATTTGTCCCAGTCGTGGGTGCCCTTCGGCAGCCAGCCGAGGACGTATTCCGCCCCCACGATGGCCAGGGCGTAGGACCGCAGCGTCCTGTTGATGGTGGCGGCGAACAGCAGGCCGCCCGGCTTCACCGCGCGGGCCGCCTGCGCCACGAAGGCCGGCATATCGACTACGTGCTCCACCACCTCCATGGCGAGCACGATGTCGAAGCGCTCGCCGCCGGCCACCACGTCCTCGATGGTGCGCGCCCGATAATCGACCGGCACGCCCTCGGCATCGGCGTGGGCCTGGGCCACCTTGACGTTGGTGGGAGCCGGATCGAGGCCCGTGACCATTGCACCGAGGCGCGCCAGCGGCTCGGACAGGACGCCGCCGCCGCAGCCGATATCCACAAGGGCGAGGCCATCGAGGGGAAAAGGCGCCTTCGTGTCGCGCCCGAAATGGCGGGCGGCGGCATCCCGCACGTAAGCGAGGCGGACCGGGTTGAAGCGGTGCAGGACCCGCATCGGGCCGGCCTCGTCCCACCAAGTGGCCGCAATGGCCTCGAAGCGGGCGACCTCGTCGCGGTCGATGGAGGCGCCTGTGGGTCCGGTCATCGTCTCGGCATGTCTCGTGCGGGGTGGGCGTACCCCCTTGTTGACACGCCCGGGCGGCCCTTGTACCCGCCGAAGCCCTGTCCGGTACAGCAGCCAAGCGACGCGGCAGGCCGTACGGGGCGTGGAAATTTCGACCCGAGACCGGCCGAATCCCTGGCTGTTGCGCTTTCCCTGGCTCCTGCCGCTATCCTTGGCTCTTGCCACTATCCCTGGCTCTTGCGACGCGTCGCGGACGCGACAGGCTCCGTCTGGTGAGAACATGCCCCGTCTGGTGATGAAGTTCGGCGGCACGTCCGTCGCCAATGTCGAGCGCATCCGCAACGTGGCCGCCCACGTGGCGCGCGAGGTCGCAGCCGGCTACGAGGTCGCCGTGGTGGTCTCGGCGATGTCGGGCAAGACCAACGAGCTCGTCGCCTGGGTCAAGGACGCCAATTCGATCTACGACGAGGCCGAGTACGACGCCGTGGTGGCCTCGGGCGAACTCGTCACCGCCGGGCTCCTGGCCATCGCTCTCCAGAAGATCGGTATCCAGGCCCGCTCGTGGCAGGGCTGGCAGATCCCGATCCTGACTTCGGACGCGCACGGCTCGGCCCGCATCGAGGGCATCGACGGCGCGCGCCTCAATGCGGGTTTCCAGCGCGGCGAAGTCGCGGTCATCGCCGGCTTCCAGGGCATGAACGAGGCCACCGGCCGGGTCACCACCCTGGGGCGCGGCGGCTCCGATACCAGCGCTGTCGCCATCGCGGCCGCCATCGGGGCCGAGCGCTGCGACATCTATACCGACGTCGACGGCGTCTATACCACCGATCCGCGCGTGGTGCAGAAGGCAAAGCGCATGGAACGCGTGACCTTCGAGGAAATGCTCGAGATGGCGTCGCTCGGCGCCAAGGTCCTGCAGGTCCGCTCCGTCGAACTCGCCATGGTCCATCGCGTGCCGACCACGGTGCGCTCCTCCTTCGATCCGCCGGACAATGCCCGGCCCGGCACCCTCATCTGCGACGAGGACGACATCGTGGAACAGCAGATCATCACCGGGATCGCCTTCTCCCGGGACGAGGCGCAGATCACGCTTCGTCGCGTGAAGGACAGCCCCGGCATCGCCGCCGCCATCTTCGGGCCCCTGGCGGACGCCAACATCAACGTCGACATGATCATCCAGACCGTGTCGGGAGATCAGTCGACCACCGACATGACCTTCACGGTCCCCTCGGCCGACTACGATCGCGCCCGCAAGATCCTCGACGCGCAGAGCGGTGTGATCGCCTTCGCCCAGATCGAGGGGGCCACCGACGTGGTGAAGGTCTCGGCCATCGGCGTCGGAATGCGCAGCCACGCGGGCGTCGCCGCCAAGGCTTTCCGGGCGCTGGCCGAAAAAGGCATCAACATCCGGGCCATCACCACATCGGAGATCAAGTTCTCCGTCCTCATCGATGCCGCCTATACGGAGCTTGCCGTTCGCACGCTCCACTCGCTATACGGCCTCGACCAGGCCTGACGAGCCGGAGCGCGCGCACGCCTGCGCGCGGACCGGAGCCCGCGGCCGAAGCCGGATCGAGGAGACCATGCCCGCTGCGCCCGGAGGCCCGCGCCTGCTTCTGCGCCGCCTCCGCGAAGCGATGGCGGAGCCGGTCAGCCCACAGGCTCGCCTCGACCGCATCGTCACGCTGATCGCCGCCAACGTGATCGCCGAGGTGTGCTCGGTCTATGTGCTCAGCGATGACAATATCCTCGAACTGTTTGCCACCGAGGGCCTGAACCGCGAAGCGGTCCACCTGACCCGGATGCGGGCGGACGAGGGCCTCGTCGGCCTCATTGCCAAGACGGCCGAGCCGCTGTCGCTCTCCGACGCGCAGTCGCACCCGGCCTTCTCGTATCGACCGGAAACGGGTGAAGAGGCCTATCACGCCTTCCTCGGCGTGCCGCTCCTGCGCGCCGGCAACACGCTCGGCGTCCTCGTCGTTCAGAACAAGACCTACCGGGTCTATTCCGAGGAGGAGATCGAAGCGCTCCAGACCACCGCCATGGTGCTGTCGGAGATGATCGCCTCGGGCGAGCTTCAGGCCCTGGCGCCGGGCGCGGGCTCGGCGGCGCGCCGGCCGGTGAGCCAGCGCGGCGTGGCGCTCGCCGATGGCATCGGCCTCGGGCACGTGGTGCTGCATGAGCCACGCATCGTCATCAAGAAGCTCATCGCCGAGAATGTCGAGCGCGAGGTCGAGCGGCTGGAGCTTGCCATCGGCGAGGTCCGGTCGGCCATCGACGACTTGGTCGAACGCGGCGACAGCATCGGCACCGGGGAATCGCGCGAGGTGCTGGAGACGGTGCGCATGTTCGCGCATGACAAGGGCTGGCTGCGCCGGATGCGCGAGGCCGTGCATTCCGGACTCACGGCCGAGGCCGCTGTCGAGCGCGTCCAGTCGGATAACCGCGCCCGGATGATGCGCCAGAGCGACCCGTACCTGCGCGACCGGCTGCACGACCTCGACGACCTCGCCAACCGCCTGTTGCGCACCCTGATCGGTGCCGAGGGCAACGGGGCGCAGCGCGTGCTGCCCGAGAACGCGATCCTGGTCGCCCGCTCGATGGGGCCGGCAGCCCTGCTCGACTACGACCGCACGGCCCTGCGGGGCGTCGTGCTGGAGGAAGGCGGCCCGACCAGCCACATCGCCATCGTGGCCCGGGCGCTCGGCATTCCGGCGGTCGGTGAGATCGCCAACGCCACGGCCCTGTGCGATGCTGGCGACGCGATCATCGTCGACGGCGCCACCGGCGAGATCCAGGTCCGGCCGGGGCCCGAGATCGAGGCGGCCTATGCCGAGATGGTGCGCCTGCGCGCCCGCCGGCAAGAACAATACCGGGCGCTGCGCGACGTGCCCGCCGTCACCCTCGACGGCACCAAGATCGGCCTGCAGCTCAATGCCGGCCTGCTGATCGACCTGACCCATCTGCACGAGACCGGTGCGGACGGCATCGGCCTGTTCCGCACCGAGCTGCAGTTCATGGTGGCCCAACGCATGCCGTCGGCGGCCGAGCAGCAGACGCTGTACGAGGCTGTGTTCGCCGCGACCGGCGACCTTCCGGTGACCATTCGCACCCTCGATATCGGCGGCGACAAGATCCTGCCCTACATGCCGGCTCTGGAGGAGGAGAATCCGGCCCTGGGCTGGCGTGCGATTCGCATCGGGCTCGACCGCCCGGCCCTGCTGCGGGTTCAGTTGCGCGCCCTGCTCAAGGCTTCGGGCGGCCGACCGCTGAAGATCATGTTTCCCATGGTGGCAACGGTGGACGAGTTCACCCGCGCCAAGGCCATCGTCGAGCGCGAGAAGGCGCATCTGCGCCGCCACGGCCACGCCCTGCCGAGCGACTGCAAGCTCGGCGTGATGGTGGAGGTGCCCTCTCTGCTGTTCCAGATCGACGAGATCGCCAAGGCAGCGGACTTCCTGTCTGTCGGATCCAACGACCTGATGCAGTTCCTGTTCGCGGTCGACCGCGAGAACCGGCGCGTCGCGGACCGCTTCGACACCCTGAGCGTCCCGGCCATGCGGGCCTTCCGGATCATCGCCGAGCGGGCGGCCGCGGCCGGCTGCCCGGCCACCGTGTGCGGAGAGATCGGCGGTCGCCCGTTGGAAGCCATGGCGCTGATCGGCCTCGGCTTCCGACACCTCTCGATGTCTCCGGCCGCCATCGGCCCGGTCAAGGCCATGGTGCTGGGGCTCGACGTGAACGCGGTCTCCGACCTGATCGACACCGAACTGGCCCGGGCCGGCGACGGTGCCACCCTGCGGCCAGCCCTGGCGGCCTTCGCGAAGGCGCACGGGGTTCCTATCTAACTGGGTCGTGCCGCGACCCCGTCGTCGATCTGGCTTCCGGTCCGACGAGCCCTTGTTTCTGGTGAGAGTTTTCGACGGGCGATGACCCCTATTCCTGCAGAACGCCTCGACGCGATCCTGACGCGCCACGACATCGTGACGGCCACGCTGAGCGCCGGCTCGGCGGATTCCGACACCTTCGTGCAATTGTCACGCGAGTTGTCCGAACTGGAGGGCGTCGTCGCGGCGATCCACGCCTATCGCGCCGCCGCGCAGAATCTGGCCGACATCCAGGCGCTGATCGACGAGCCCGGCGGCGATTCCGAGATGCGGGCGCTCGCCGCCGACGAGAAGCCGGAGGCCGAGGCCGGGTTGGAATCCGCCTACCGGGCATTGCAGCTGATCCTGCTGCCGAAGGATTCCGCCGACGAGAAGAGCGCCATCCTGGAAATCCGGGCCGGCACCGGCGGGGACGAGGCGGCCCTGTTCGCCGGTGACCTGTTCCGGATGTACGGCAAGTATGCCGACGCCAAGGGCTGGAAGGTCGAGATCATCTCGGAGAGCGAGGGCACCGTCGGCGGCTATCGCGAGGTCATCGCCGAGGTGAAGGGCAAGGGCGTGTTCGCCCGCCTGAAGTTCGAAAGCGGCGCCCACCGGGTCCAGCGGGTGCCGGACACCGAAGCGCAGGGTCGCATCCACACCTCCGCCGCGACCGTGGCCGTTCTGCCCGAGGCGGAGGAGGTCGACATCGTCGTCAACGATGCGGATCTGAAGATCGATACGATGCGGTCGCAGGGTGCCGGCGGCCAGCACGTCAACAAAACGGAATCGGCCATCCGCATCACGCATCTTCCGAGCGGGATCGTGATTTTCGTCCAGGAGGAGCGCTCCCAGCACAAGAACCGGGCCCGCGCGATGTCGCTGCTACGCGCGAAGCTCTACGACGCCGAGCGGACCGCCAAGGACAGCGCTCGCGCCGCCGACCGCAAGTCGCAGGTCGGCTCGGGCGACCGCTCGGAGCGCATCCGCACCTACAATTTCCCCCAGGCCCGGGTCACCGACCACCGCATCAACCTGACCCTCTACAAGCTGGAGGAAGTTCTGGCCGGCGAGGCCCTGGATGAACTGGTGGACGCCCTCGTCACCGAGCATCAGGCCGAGTTGCTGGCGGCCGAGGGTATGGCCTGATGATCGTTGCTTCGGACCGATGACGGACGGGGCCGCGCCGGAACGGGTCGGCGACGCCGAGGCGCCTCCGTTCGATCCGGCCATGAGCCGGACCGAGGCCCTGCGGGTGATGACCGACCGGCTCGCCGCTCAACGCATCGCGGCGAGCGACGCCCGATTTCTCCTGCTCGACGTGCTGCGCCTGACCTCGACCGATCTCGTCCTCAGGGGCCGGACTCCCCTGGGAACGGACGATGCGGCCAAACTCTCGGCTGCTCTGGATCGCCGGCTCGGGGGCGAGCCGGTGGCCCGGATCGTCGGCGCCTGGGAGTTCTGGGGCCTGTCCTTCGGGCTCGCCCCCGAGACACTGGTTCCCCGCGCCGACACCGAGACCCTGGTGGAAACGGCCCTGGTGCTGCATCCCGACCGCCGCACGCCGTTGCGTCTCCTCGATCTCGGCACCGGCTCCGGCTGCATTCTCGTGGCGTTGCTCAACGAGCTTCCCAACAGCACCGCCATCGGCGTCGATCGTTCGAAGGCGACTCTGCTTCAGGCCCGCGCGAATGCGCAGGCGCACGGCGTCGGTGCCCGCGCCGCCTTCGTGGTGGCGGATTGGACAGCAGCCCTCGCGGGCTCCTTCGACCTCGTCGTCTCCAACCCGCCCTACATCCCGAGCGCGACGATCCCGGACCTCGACGTCGAGGTGCGTGAGCATGATCCGGCTGTGGCGCTTGACGGGGGGGCGGACGGGCTCGATGCCTACCGGTCGATCATCGCGGCGCTCACGGACGGCCCGGCCGGGCTCGCTGCCGGCGGCGCACTTGTTTTCGAGGTCGGCTACGACCAGGCGGACGCGGTGGCCACTCTCGGTCGCGAGGCCGGGCTCGGGATTGGGCGGATCACTCACGACCTCGCTGGACATGCCCGGGTGGTGACCTTCACCCCTGACGAGACGGTCAGAACCGGCCGGGAGGGTGTGAAAATCGGAAAAACTGAGGTCTCACCCGGCGAGAGGACAAAAAACGCTTGTTGACCTCTCGGCGAACGGCTATTCTCGCCGGCAGATCGCGAACGGTCCATCAAGATGGACTGAGGTAAGGCGGGTTGTGGCTTCGGTCTGCGACACCCTTAGAAGATCTCCCCACGATCAGGCTGGCGTGCGCGGGACGACGCGCTGGAGCTTGGTCAACTTCGTGCCTGAAAACCGAAGGACGCCTGGACGCTCAGAGCGGGCCTTGGTCAACGGACAGAGACGGCAAAGCACGGCGAAAGCGATCACGGACACATCGGACCCGGATCACGCGGCGCCAGCGACGAGCCTGCCTCAGGCGGTGTCGTGACCGCCCAGAACCCGCCGCATCATCAGACGCTCCGAGACGAACGAGGGTCAATCGAGACCGATGAGACCAAACCAGAATAGACGGATGCGCGGTCGCAACCGCCCCAAAGGTCCCAATCCGCTTACGCGTTCCTACGAATCGAACGGCCCCGACGTCAAGATTCGCGGTACTGCCCAGCATATCGCAGACAAGTACGCCCAGTTGGCCCGCGACGCGCAGGCCAGTGGCGACCCGGTGGCGGCAGAGAACTACTTCCAGCACGGCGAACACTATTTCCGGATCATCTCGGGAGCTCAGGAACAGACCCGTCAACAGGTGGGCGGTTACGCTCGCGGCTTCGACGACGACGGCGACGAGGGAGACGACGAAGGTCAGGCCGCCCCGCAGGGCTACGCTGCCTCCAGCTACGGTGCCAATTCCTACAACGAGGAATACGGCGATCCGGGTCAGCAGCCTCAGCCGCAGGCCTACGAGGGCCGGCCGGAGGCGCGACAGGAGACGCGGGCTGAGAATTACCGCCAGGATTACAATCGACAGGATTCCAACCGGCAAGACGCGAACCGCCAGGACTCGAATCGACAGGATTCCAACCGGCCGGATTCCGGCTCGGACAACAACCGGCAGAACCGACGCGACCGCTTCAGCAATCGAGGCGACCGCCCCCAGCGCTTCGACAACCCGCGCGACGGCAACCGGCCGGACTACAACAACCGGCAGGACTCCAACCGGCAGGACAACCGACGTGACGATTTCGGTCGTCAGGACGGCAACCGACAGGATTCCAACCGACAGGATTTCCGGCCGGATCAGAACCGCCAGGACGGTGCGCGCCAAGACAATCCGCGTCAGGATTACGGGCGCCAGGATGCGGGCCGGCAGGATCAGCCGCGCCAGGATTTCAACCGCCCTGCCCCGGTCCGGTCCGAAACGCCTCGCTACGAAAACGGGCGAACCGATCAGCCGGTGAACGAGGCCCCGCGTCAGGACGCCAACCGATCGGAGTTCGGTGGCCAGGACGCGGCTCGGCCGAGTTCGAGCCGCGAGGAGACGCCTCGGGCGAGCCGGACGAACGATGCCGCGCCGCGTCGCAGCCGGCGTCGCGAGGAGCGTGAACCGGTCGGTAATCCCGAGGACGTCGCCGCCCTGCCGGCCTTCCTGATGACGCCGCCGCGTCCCGTTCCGGCCGTCGAGCGGACAGCCGAACCGGCAGCCTCGGCAGAATCCCAGAACACTGGTACCGGCCCCGGCGGTTCCGACGAGGGGACGCCCGCGACCCCGAAGCCGCGCCGGCGCCGCCGCGCCCGCTTCGAGGGCTCTGAAGCCCCCGAGGGCGGCGTCGGCGGTGACGATCCGTCGTCCGTCACCGAATAAACCCGCGCATTCGCGCGACCTTCGACAAACTTCACAGGAAGCCGCCCCGATCGGGCGGCTTCTTGCGTTTGGGCTGGCACGCCGTGTCAGGCGGTGCGCCAATTCAGGAAGGCCTGAACCCGATGGCGCAGGCGGTGATGGCGCGCGGCCTCGCCAAAGGGCGCGATCTCCCAGATCCAGTCCCGGTCGGGAGGATCGAGGCGCACCCCGTGCAGAAGATCGATCCGGTCGGTAATCCGTCCGGTCCGGTCCTCCTCGAACTGCTCGATGTCGGTGAGGAGGCAGACGCGTGCCCGCAACCGCCCGAGGCCTTCGAGATGCGCCCGGACGATGCGACCGCCGAAATCGGGCGGCAACAGGCCGGGCCGGTCGAGCGGCAGGATCGGCAGTTGCGACAGGAGGTTGGCGGACACCACGAAGTCGACCTCGGCGCCACCGCAGAGCGCCGGCAGCGGATCGACCCGGCCCGGCTCGGCGTTCAGGTCGGCAGTGATCAACCGGACGTTGGGATAAGGTCGGACCAAGCGGCGCGCCGGCCACAGATGCACCGCATCGACAAGGTGGACCTCACGAAAGCGGCGGGCCAGATCCGCGATCGGCACGTCCTGGAGCAGCCCCGACCCGAGAACGACAGCGATGCGGGTCTGATCTAGGCCCGCGCAGGCGTCCAGGATCGCGGCCCGGGACGCCGCAAGATGGGACGCCCAGGCAGCGTGGCAGCGCCGGCCGCGCGACAGCAGCAGCACGCTCTCCCGCAGGTATCCCAGCCGCCGAAGGCGCAGGGGAACGGGTGTCACGAGCAGATGAAACAGTTCGACCAGCACGGGGATCTCGAGCCAAGCGATCGGCACGCGGATCGCCCGCGTTTCCACACGGCATAGCGAAGAGCCGGCCGAACATCAGCAACGGAGATGATTCACCGCAGCAATCCGTATTCGGCGCGGCGGAAAACCAGCCCTTGTCCCAACGCAGCGGGAACCTGTCCGCCGCGATCGTGTTCCGGTTGGGCCGTCGCGGCCGCGATCCTGCGACCGCATTGTTCTCGGAGCGACCGTGTCGAACCTCGTCCGCATCATTCTCGCAATCTTCCTGCCGCCCATCGCGGTCCTCATGACCACCGGCATCGGCCTGCAGTTTCTGCTCAACATTCTGCTCACGCTGATGGGCGTCCTGCCCGGCACCATCCATGCCCTGTGGCTGGTGCTGCGTGATCGCTGAGCCGATGGTATCCGTCCGCCAGGGTTGAGCGCCGGGTTGGTACCCAAGCCGGCGGAACGATGGAGGCGAGGGCAGGATGAGCACACGCGGCTTCACCGGGCGAAAGCCCCCGGAGGCAACTCGGGAGCGCCTGCCCCCGGGGCAGTACCTCACGGAGGATTTTCCGGTCCTGCAGATCGGACCGAATCCCCGTCTCGATCTCGACACGTGGTCCTTCACCTTGCGCGAGGGTTCGCGCCCTCTGAAATCCTGGACCTGGGAGGCGTTCACCGCCCTTCCGCGCACACGCTGGAGCGGCGACATCCACTGCGTGACGAAGTGGTCGAAGTTCGACACGGCCTGGGAAGGCATCAGCTTCGACGACATTCTGGCCGATGCGGGCATCGCCGCGCCGACAGCCTTCCTGCTGGCCGAGGGCTACGACGACTACACCACCAACGTTCCGGTGGGGGACCTCGTCGGAGGCAAAGGTATGGTCGCGACCCATTACGACGGGGCGCCAATCCCAGCTGACCACGGCGGCCCGGCGCGTCTGCTGGTTCCGCACCTGAATTTCTGGAAGAGCGCCAAGTGGGTGAAGGGCCTGCGCTTCACCCAGCGCGACGAGGGCGGCGTCTGGGAGTTGCGCGGCTATCACATGTATGGCGATCCTTGGCGCGAGCAGCGCTTTACCGGTGATTGAGCCGACCGCGCGCCCCCTCCCCTGGCAGTCCGCGACCCTCACGGCCATCCGGCCCGTCACCGGGCGCGTGAAGAGCTATCGCTTCCAGGTCGCCTTTGATCGGCCGGTGCTGGCCGGGCAGCATGTGGACGTACGCCTGACCGCTCCGGATGGCTATCAAGCCCAGCGCAGCTACTCGATCGCCTCGGCGCCGAGCCAGGACGGCACCATCGAGTTGATGATCGAGGGGCTGCCCGAGGGCGAGGTCTCGGGTTTCTTCGAGACGGTGGCGGAGGTCGGCGACACGATTGAGCTGCGCGGGCCGATCGGCGGCGCCTTCGTCTGGCGGCCGGAGGATGGCGGACCGCTCCTTCTGGTCGGCGGCGGTTCCGGCGTGGTGCCGCTGCTGGCAATGCTGCGCCACCGTGCGGCGGCGGCTCCCGAGGTCCCGTCCCTTTTGCTTTACTCGGTGCGCGACGCGGGGGAGGCGATCGCCGCCGAGGAGTTGGCCGTACGCGCCCGGGACGAACCGCATTTCGCGCTGATGCTGACTCTGACTCGCGCCGGCGGCCGGCGCGTCGATGCTGACATGATCGGCGAAGCGCTCCATCGGCTGGGACAGCCCGGTCACATCTACATCTGCGGCGGCAATGCCTTCGTGGGGAGAACGGCGGACCTGCTCGTCGATGCGGGAGTGGACCCGCGCCTGATCCGGACCGAGCGCTTCGGTAGCTGAAGTCGTGCTGGTCTTGTCCGGCAGCCGAGACCGGTTGTAGATCGCGTCCGGCGGTCGAGGATCGAATCGACATGACGGATGGGTCGGATCGATTTTTCGGGCAATGTCATTGCGGAGGCGTTCGCTTCGCGGCGACGCTGAGCGACGGCTTTGGCACAATCCGGCGCTGCACCTGCTCGTATTGTCGGATGCGCGGGGCCGCGGTGGTCTCGGCTGAGGGCGGCGGCGTCGAGATCCTGCAAGGGGCGGACCTGCTGACGCGCTATCGGTTCGACACCGGCGCGGCGCAGCACTTCTTCTGCTCACGCTGCGGGATCTATACGCATCATCAACGCCGATCGAACCCGCACCAGTACGGCGTCAACGTGGCCTGCCTCGACGGAGTCAGCCCATTCGACTTTCCCGAAATGCCGGTCTTCGACGGCGTGAACCATCCGAGCGACACCGGCGGAACGACTCGCCGCGCCGGAACGCTCCGTTTCGTCCCGGAGGCTTAGCCACCAGTCCTCAGACGGGATCGCGGCTTTCGGCGCCGAGGAGACGGTCGGCCACGTCCTCCGCGAGGGAGAGGCTTGAGGTCAGGCCCGGACTCTCGATGCCGAAGAGATGGACCAAGCCGGAAAATCCGTGGTCGGCCGGGCCGTCGATACGGAAATCGGCGGCCGGCTCACCGGGTCCGGTCAGTTTGGGGCGGATGCCCGCGTAATCCGGCGTCAGCACCCCATCGGGAAGACCCGGCCAGTAGCGTCGGATCGCCTGCGCGAACGCCTCGGCGCGGGCGGGATCGACCCCATAATCGAGGCGGTCGACCCATTCCACGTCGGGGCCGAAGCGCATGCGCCCGGCCAGATCGAGCGTCAGGTGGATGCCGAGGCCGCCCTCGACGGGCGCCGGGTAGATCAGGCGCGAGAAGGCCGGTCGCCCGGTGCAGCCGAAATAGCTGCCCTTCGCCAGAACCTGACGGGGGATCTGCACCTTGGGATAGCCCTCGATCCGCTGGGCAAGTGCCTGGGCGCCAAGTCCGGCCGCGTTGATCACCGCGTCGAACACCAGATCCTCGCCGGCGACGGTCACACGCCAGCCTTCGGGAATCCGGAGAATTCGAGTCGCAGGGCTGTTGAAGGCGACGGCCCCGCCGGCATCCTCCAGGTCACCCTGCAGGGCCAGCATCAGGGCATGGCTGTCGACGATGCCGGTGCCCGGCGCGTGCAGGCCGGCGACGCAGGCGAGATTCGGTTCGAGGACGCGGGCTTCGGCGCCGTCGATCAGTGCCAGACCGGGAACGCCGTTGGCATCACCGCGGTCGCGGATCGTGGCGATGGCCGCTCGCTCCGACTCGTCGGTGGCGACGATGAGCTTGCCGCAACGCCGATAGGGCACGCCGTGACTATCGCAGAAGGCCATGAGCATCGCCGCCCCGGCCACGCAGTGGCGCGCCCGCAGCGAGCCGGGAGGATAGTACATCCCACCGTGGATCACCTCGGAATTCCGGGCCGAGATGCCAGTGCCGATCGACGCCTCGGACTCGGCCACGACCACGGCATGGCCGCGGATCGCCAGAGCCCGGGCCACGGCCAGTCCTACGATACCGGCACCGACGACAAGGATTTCCATCACGGCCAGCCGATGAAGCGAAGATCGACGGGGGAGACGTCCACCAGAACGATGTCGACGCCAGGGACAGGGCGCGGAACGCTGGCCCTCGACCCATCGTCCGTACCGGCTATCAGGTGCCCGATCGATCCGCTCCGCACAAGATACCCTCGGGCCATTTACCCTCGGGTCATCGCGATCGATGATCACCGGGCAACTGCCGAGCACGGAGGCGCGCGACTGCTCGGGCGCCGACGCGCGCGGAGCCGGCATCGGGCATGCACGCACGGTCATGGCGCTGCGACCCAGTTCCCGCTACAAGGCGAACCATCCGTAACCGTTCGAGGTCGGAATCCCGTCGGCTCGGAGACGATCGCGCCCTGTCGCGAGCCCTCCCCGGCGCGTGTTTCGCCTGCTTGCCCCCTAAGGCTTCCGTCACAGTGCCCTTTCCCACCCTGCCGGCCCCGCTCGCCCGAGCGCTGACCGCGCGCGACTACGAAGACCCGACGCCCGTGCAGAGCGCCGTCATCGAGGCGGCAGCCCAGGGACGAGACCTTCTCGTCTCGGCCCAGACCGGCTCCGGCAAGACCGTGGCATACGGCCTCGCTTTCGCCGAGACTCTGCTTGACGGGGCCGAGCGCTTCGGCCCGGCCGGTGCTCCCCTTGCCCTGGTCATCGCGCCGACCCGCGAGCTCGCCATTCAGGTCGAGCGCGAGCTCAGCTGGCTCTATGCCGAGACCGGCGCCCGCGTCATCTCCTGCGTCGGCGGCATGGACCCGCGTCGCGAGAGCCGCCAGCTCAACGACGGCGCCCACATCGTCGTCGGCACCCCGGGACGCCTGCGCGACCACCTGGAGCGGCGCAACCTCGCGACCCAGGATCTGCGCGCCGTCGTCCTCGACGAGGCCGACGAGATGCTCGACCTCGGCTTTCGCGACGACCTCGAATTTATCCTATCGGTGACCCCAAAGGAGCGGCGCACGCTGCTGTTCTCCGCGACCCTGCCGAAAGCCATCGCGACGCTCGCCGAGCGCTACCAGAACGACGCCCTGCGCATCGCCGTAAAGGGTCAGGAGCGCGGTCACTCGGATATCACTTACAAGGCCATCCGCGTCGTGCCGCGCGAGCTGGAGCATGTGGTGGTCAACACCCTGCGTTTCATGGATGCGCCGACCGCGATCATCTTCTGCAACACGCGCAACGCGGTGCGCCATCTCCAGGCGGTGCTCACCGAACGCGGCTTTTCAGCCGTGGCGCTTTCGGGCGAACTCGGCCAGGGCGAGCGCAACGCCGCTCTTCAGGCCCTGCGCGACGGCCGAGCCAAGGTGTGCGTGGCGACCGACGTCGCCGCGCGCGGCATCGATCTCCCCACCGTCAGCCTGGTGATCCATGCCGACCTGCCGCACGATGCGGAGGTGCTGCAGCACCGCTCGGGTCGCACCGGGCGTGCCGGCCGCAAGGGCACCAGCCTCCTGCTGATCCCGGCCTCGAAGCGGCGCCGGGCCGAGCAGATGCTGATGATCGCCAAGGTCTCGTTCGAGTGGGCCGGTCCGCCCACCGCCGACGAGATCCGCCGGCTCGACGGCGAACGCATGTGGCAGGATCCGATCTTTACCGAGGCTCCGGCCGAGGAAGATCTGGCGATGGCCGAGACCCTGATGGGCCAGCGTACGCCTCAGGAGCTCGCCGCCGCCCTGGCGCGGATCTATCGCTCGCGCCTGCCGGCCCCCGAGGATGTCACCGATCCGGGCGCCGGCCCCGAGCGCAAGACTCGGCCCGTCTACGATCCCGCCGATACGGCGCGAATCGATGCCGAGGGACCATCGGTCTGGTTCCGGCTCAATCTCGGCCGCCGCGACAATGCCGATCCGCGCCGGCTCCTGCCGATGCTGACCCGGCGCGGCAATATCGGCCGCCAGGAAATCGGAGCGATCCGGATTTTCGACCGTGAGACCAAGTTCGAGGTCCGGGGCGGTGCCGCCTCGCGCTTCGCACAGACCTTCGCCAAGAACGGTTCGCCCGAGATTCAGGTGGAGCCGCTGCTCGAAGGCGGCGAGCCCGATCGCGAGGAGAAGGCGACGAAGTCCTTCAAGAGCCCGCGCGGCGCCCGCCACGAGCGCGAGATCGCCAAGAAGCCGCGGACCAGCCGCGCGCCTCGCTGAACCGGCAGGAGGCGCCCATTGGGCGCCTCGTCCGGTGACGATCAGGCATGCCGGGCCGAGGGCTTCGTACGATACGAAATGGGCGCCCTGTGGGTGCTTGGCGGCTGACTCGATCGGGGTTCTCATCGGTCCTGACCGGGACCAGATCAGTCGCCCGGTGAGAGCAAGATCCGGGCGATCGCCCTTAGAAGTGATCGGGCAGGCTCTTCACGGCGTTCCCGAGCGCCTCGACGCCCTCGGCGATTTTTCGTCCGGCCGGGGCCAGGGACGGCACCTTCAGGCCGAAGAGTTCCGTCTGCACCGGCTCCTCGGCGGCCGCACTGGCAGGCATTGCCTCGGGCGCGGAGGCCGACGCCACCTTCGCGGCGGCGGGCTTGGCAGCGGCGGGCTTGGCAGCGGCGGGCTTGGCAGCGGCAGGCTTGGCATGGGGTGCGGCCGCGGTGGCGACGGGCTTGCGCCGGGTCGTCTCACGCTCGGGCGGAAGCGCGGTGAAGATGCCGTTCGTCGCCCGTGACCGGGTCGTCTCCGTGGAAAGCGGCGCGATGACCGCGGCCGTGCGCGTCGCTGGAATCAGCGAGGCCGGACGAGCCGGCGGCAGCACCGCAGCGTTCTCGATCGGCGGTAGACGGACCGGCTTCTGTGTGGCGGCGACTTCCAACCGCTTCTCGGGGATCTTGACCTCGACGGCCTGAACCACGGGCGCCGAGGCCGGCAAGGACGGCGGCTCCGGCGGCTTGACGGCGGCCTGAACCACGGGAGGCGTCGCTGCGGCCGGAAGACGCTCGACCTTCGCGGGCGCCGCGACGGCGAGGGTCGGGGCCGGTGCGGCGGCTTTTGGCTGGGACGGGGCCAGTGCCGGAACGCCGTCGCGCAGGTCCGGCCATTCGGAGGCGGAGTGCTTGGTCACCGGTGAAGCGGCGGAGATCTTCGCGAGCGATGGGCGGGTGAATTGGGGGCCGGCGAGATCGCCAAGGGTGGTGAAGGCCAGCACCCCGAAACCCGCCAGACCGAGGATGCCGAGGCTCGACAGAAGCACGATGCGGAGGTTCACGTGGGATGGGCGTGGCGCCGGACTCGCGGGGCGCCGGGTCTCGGAAGGGTCGATCGTCACGGACATCATGGTCTCAGACATCTCGCACGCTGGGGAACATAGGTGTTGACCGTGGCCGGTCGATCACGCGACGCGATCCGCGCGGCGACCGCAGACGAACGGCACCGGCGTGCAACGAAGAAGACCGCGCAATGGGGCATGAAGATGTCCTGAGCCTCCGCCTTGCAGAGGATAGGACGGGACACGTCGCGAATCTGAATAACCTGAAGAGGTTTAACGACGCGTATCGACCCAGAACTTCTCAGATCAGAATTTGGTCCCGTGCCGAATCGTCATCGCCTCGGCCTGGAGCCGTACCACCCGGGCGATGTTCCGGGTGATGCGATTGGTGGTGCCGGTCGCCGGAGCCTCGCCGGCGGCGAGCTGCGCCTTCAGGGCGACGAGATCGGGCGCGCCCCAGCGGGCCAGGATCGCCTGGAAAGCCGCGTGGCGAGCGGGATCGAAGGCCCGCTCCGGCGAGGCGCAGGGATGGGGCGGCACCAGGAGAGCGACCGGCAGCAGGCCGGCCGGGATCGTGGCCGTGGCGGGGTGCGTTCGCCCGAGGGCGAGCATCTTCGGCACGAGAAAGACGCGCGGTCCGTCGGACGCGCTGGCCGACCCGCCGAAGATTTCGATGCGGCCGAGGGGCGTAATCACCACGTGGTCGACCATCGGGATCGCGTCGAGGTCACGCCAGAATTCGGGATCGTCACGAAGGTTGCGGCCGACCGCGGCGCGGAGGGTTTTGAGCGCTTCCGGATCGGCCGAGCGCAGGCGGAGTCGCCCCTGGGGGAGGTCGAGGCCGAGGTCGAACCAGTTGTCCCCAAGATTTTCGGGCCGGAGTGCATCCGGATCGCGACCCGCCTCGGCGATCGGGCGGGACCCCGGCCAGGGATGGAGCGTCGCCGGCCGGCACAAGGCGACGGCATGGCTCCAGCCCCCGGCGAAGGCCGTCTCATAGGCGACCGGGATCGCTCCGGCCGGGTCGAGGGCGATACCGCCCCGCGGGGTGACGAGGCCGAGGCGTCCGGATGCGAGCGGGGTCGCGGCTTCGTCGCCGGTGCGGCTGAAGCGGGCCAGCGCCCCGAACCCGCCCAGGGTCCAGGTCGCCGTGGGATCGGCCAGCGCGCCCGTGACGAGTTCGGCGACCCCGTCAAGATCGGGCCGTTCAGACATCGGCATCGGCCCCATGCCATCGCGCTCCGGGTCGGCTACACAGGGCGGGGCGGCTCCGCGCCACCCGTCCGACGGTCGAACCCCGGTTTCCATGCCTCACGACGCCGCCTCCGCGCCCCGGTCCCGATGGGGCCTGACCCACCGCAACGCCGCATCGCCCGCAGCGTCGGCGGACGAGGGCCGCCGTCCGTTCTGGGCCTCCTGGCCGACACGGACCCGGATGATCGTGCTGGTGCTGGCGATCGATGTCCTGGCCGCCCTGGTGTCCTGCGCGGTGATCGTCGTCAACGCCCGCTCCGCCGTCGAGGTCGAGATGCAGGCCGCGATGACGAATGTCGAGCTTCTGGTGTCGGATACCATCGATCTCGCCCAGGCGGGGCCGCCGGCCGGCATCCTCCAGACCCTGAACCTGCGCATCCACGACCTGCGCCACGTCCGGGTCACGGTGCTCGACGCCGTCGGCAAGGTCGTCACCGGCGGCCTCGGCCGGGTCCGGCACGAACAGCACGCCGCGCCGGCCTGGTTCGCCGCCCTGATTGCCCCGCCGATTCGCGAGCACGACCTGCCGATCGTGGTCCAGGGCCAGCGCATCGGCACCGCGCGCATCACCACCCAGCCGCACGACGAGATCGACGAGGTCTGGGTCTATGCCCTGTCCCTCTCGCTCGCCAGCCTGTGCCTCAGCCTGGGGCTGCTCGCCGCCCTCACGGTCGCCTTCGGCCGCGTGCTGGCGCCGCTGACCGACCTCGCCGAGGGGCTGATCCAGCTCGAACAGCAGGATTACACCGTGCGGATGGAGCCGCCGGCCTCGCGCGAACTCGCCGCCATCGCCACCCGGTTCAACCGGGTGGCCCAGGCGCTGGCGGAGACGCGGGCCGCCAACGGGCGGCTCAACCGCCAGCTGCTGTCGGCGCAGGACGACGAGCGCCGCCGCACCGCGCTGGAACTGCATGACGAGTTCGGCCCCTGTCTCTTCGCCCTGGAGGCGACCGCCGCCTCCGTGGTCCGCATGGCCGAGGCCGAGGCCCCACCGGACCGGGGGCGGCTGAAGCAGCGCGCCCAGGACATCGCCAGCATCGTCGGTCAGGTCCAGACCCGGAACCGCGAACTCCTCAACCGGCTGCGGCCGCACGCCCTCGGGCAGGTGCCGCTGACCGAATGCCTCGACCTGCTGCTACGCGATTTCCGGCGCCGCCACACCGGGACCCGGTTTGCCGGGAGCTTCGAGGGCCTGGCGCGCGGCTACGGCGACGTGACCGACCTGACCGTATTCCGCTGCATGCAGGAGAGCATGACCAACGCCGTGCGGCACGGTGGGGCCCGGAACGTCACCGTGCAGGTTCGCGACGAGGCGGCGCCGGCCGGCCGGGTCCTGCGCCTGACGGTGCATGACGACGGCACCGGCATCCCGGCCGACCACAGCCTCGGCCTCGGTCTTTCGGGGATGCGAGAGCGGGTGGAAGCCCTCGGGGGCACGTTCAGGCTTGACAATGACCAGCCCGGCGCAGTTGTGCGGATCATGATTCCGCTCGATGATGAGCGGGACGTCGACCCGAGTCCGATTCCCAGCGCATGAACGCGATCGCCACCACCGCCGAGGCTCCGACCCTCGTCATCGACGATCACCCGATCGTGCTCCAGGGCTGCCGCCGGGTGCTCGAGGATGCGGGGATCGAACGGATCATCGAGGCCACCAGCGTGGTCGCGGCCTATCGCAGCTTCCTGCGCCTGCGTCCCACCACGGTGATCTGTGACCTGACGTTCCAGGGCAGCGGCCTTGCCGGGCTCGAACTAATCCGGCGGATGCGCAACGCCAACCGGGCGGTCCGCATCCTCGTTTTCAGCATGCACAACGATCCGGTGATCGTCTCGCGTGCGCTCGAAGCCGGCGCCCTCGGCTACGTGCTGAAGGACCACGCCTCGGGCGAGCTGTTCGAGGCGTTCCAGCGGGTCCGATCCGGACGGCCCTACCTCGACCCGCGCCTCGCCACCGAAGTGGCGATGCTGCGCACCGACCCGAAGCGCACGCCCGAGACCCAGCTGACGCCGCGCGAATTGCAGATCCTGCAACGCCTCGCCCAGGGCAAGTCGTATGGCGCCATCGCGAGCGACCTGTCGGTGAGCTACAAGACCATCACCAACGCCTGCTCGCTGATGCGCCAGAAGCTCGGTCTGCGCACGCTGGCGGAGCTGATCCACGTGGCGGTGACGCAGGCGCAGCGCCAGGGCTGAGGGCCGCGTCCCCCCGGACGCTCAGCCGAGGCCGCCCATCTCCCGCACGATCGCCCATTCCGCCTCGGTGACGGGCTGGACCGAGAGGCGCGAATTGTTGGCGAGCACCATGGCGGCGAGCCGCGGCTCGGCCTTGATCGCCTCCAGGGTCACGGCTCGTGGCAGGGCCTCGACGGCGCGCAGGTCGACCATGCCGAACCGGCCGGTCTCGTCAGAATCATCTGGGTAGTAGGGCCGGATCACCTCCACGATGCCGACCACCGCCTTGCCCTCGTTCGAGTGGTAGAAGAAGCCGCGCTCGCCGACCTCCATGGCCATCAGGTGTTTCTTGGCGACGTGGTTGCGCACGCCGTTCCAGTGGGTGCCGGTGGCCCCCGCCGCGACCTGCTGATCCCAGGACCAGGTCGAGGGCTCGGACTTGTAGAGCCAATAGGCCATGCGCTTCTCCGGAGACGCCGGCTCCATACACGAGACAAGCGTGGCCGTCAGGCCCGCCCGCTTTACCAGCGTGGCCGTCAGGCCCGGCGCAAGGCGTTGTCCCAGTAGCGCAGGCTCGGCCCGTTGACCGGCGCGCCGGCCCCGGCGTTGCGGGCGTTGACGAAGGCGTGGAACTCGGCCGCCGCCTCGGGACCGAGAAGGTCGGACACCGCCGAGAGAATGCGGGTGATGCGCAGATGGTTGTGGTCGTGGCTGCGCAGCCAGCCCTCCGTCTCGGCATAGAACCGCGTCATCCGCCCGAGGGCGGCGCGCAGGCCCGACAGGGCCGCCGGATCGTTTCGGATTGCCTCCGCCTCGGCCCGGCTCAGCACCGGCGCGCCGGGCACCGCCAGGCTCGCCTCGTGCAGGGGGAAGCACCACTGGATGTAATCGTGCACACCCTCGATATGGGCGTCGTCGAAGGCCAGGATGTCGCGCAGGGTGCGTCCGGCACCGTCTCTGCCGGGGTCATCCCGGCCGGTGCCGGCCAGGAAGGCCAGGATCGGGTACTGGCTCATTCGGCTTCTCCCCGCAAAGGCCGCGCCAGCAGGGCGGCGATGACGCCGTCCACGCTGGCCCCGCCGGAAACGATGGCCGCCACGGCTTCGGCCACGGGCATCTCGATGCTGCGCTTACGGGCGAGATCGACCAGGGCGGCGGCGGTGAAGGCGCCCTCGGCGAGCTTGCCGCCGGAGGCCGACTCGGGCGAGGCGCCGGCGCCGAGGCGCTCGCCGAAGGCGAAGTTGCGCGATTGCGGCGACGAGGCGGTCAGGACCAGATCGCCGAGGCCGGACAGGCCCATCAGGGTCTCGGGCCGGCCGCCATAGGCGCGGGCGAAGCGCATGAGTTCGGCGAAGGCCCGGGCGATGAGGGCGGCGCGGGCACTGTCGCCGAGACCGCGCCCGGCGACGATGCCGGAGGCGATGGCGAGCACGTTCTTGCCCGCCCCGCCGATCTCGACGCCGCGCACGTCGTCGGTGTGATAGACCCGCAGCGTCGGCCCCGAGAGCGTGCCGGCCAGGCGGGCCGCCAAGCGCGAATCCGAGGCCGCCAGGGTCACGGCCGTGGGCAGGTTGCGGGCGACATCGGCGGCGAAGCTCGGGCCGGACAGCACCGCCACCGGCGCCGAGACGCCGAGCACCTCCACCGCCACCTCGCTCATGAAGGCGTCGCTGCCGCGCTCGATGCCCTTGGCGCAGAGCACGATCGCGGCCCCCGGCGCGAAGGCCGCGCCGAGTTCGGTGAGCACGCCGCGCAGGGTCTGGGCCGGCGTGACCATCAGGACGGTTCGGGCTGCCCCCAGGGCGCCGGCATCGGATGTGGCGACGATGCGCCGGTGCAGGGGTACGCCGGGCAGGTAGCGCGCGTTCTCCCGAGCCTGCTCCAGCCGCGCCGCCATGGCGGCGTCGCGCAGCCATAGGGTGACGGAATGGCCCGCCGCCGCCGCCGCGTTGGCCAGGGCGGTGCCCCAGGCGCCGCCGCCCACGACGCCGACGTCAGGGCCGGGGCCGGAGTCGCGGTGGGTCGCCGTGTCGAGCCCGCTCATGCGCAAAACCTCTTCAAGCACCCGGGTCCGGCGTTTCGCCGACCACCGCCGACAGACGATACAGGCGATGCGCCCGGAGCGGATGCCCCTCGGGCAGGGCCGGGTGCGCGAAGCCGCCCGCTGGCCGCATGCCGAGGCGTTCCATGACCCGCCGCGAGGCGACGTTCCCCTCGGCCGTGAAAGCCACGATGTCGGACAGGCCGCAGCGGCCGAACAGATCGCCGAGGGCGAGCCGGGCCGCCCGGGTCGCGACGCCCTGGCCCCAGGCCGAGCGCACGAGGCGCCAACCGATCTCGACGGTCTCGCCGGGCCGATCGCCGCCGGGAAACGGCATCGGCCGCATCAGCCGGGCGCCGCCGACAAGTCCGATGCAGGCGCCCCCCGTGATCGTGACGGCCCAGGGACCGAACCCGTCGACGCGGAACCGACGCTCGAACGAGCGCAGTTCGGCCGCGCTGGCGGCTGCATCCTTGAGCGCCGGGAAATGGCGCATCACCTCGGGATCGGCGTTGAGGGCCGCGAGGCGGGATTCGTCGCCCGCCTGCCAGCGGCGCAGAACGAGGCCTCCGTCGCGAAGCTGTTCCGGCGGCGGCGCGATCGTCGGCGTGTCCGGCCCAGGCGCCCGCAGCTTGTCCCGCAGGGCCAGCGAGCGTCGGTTCAGCCAGCCGAGATCCGCCCGGCCCGCCAGCACCGCCTCGCCGAGATCGATGGCGGCACCGAGCTGGTCGCCCGACAGGTTGGCCCAGGCGGGAGCCTTGACGCTCTCGCGCCAGGGTGCGCCGCAGGTGTTGTCGAGCAGGATGCGGGCGAAGCAGTGATCGGCGCGTACCGGCCAGCCGGGCCGCACGGCCTCGGGCAGGCGCCGCTCGACGAGGTCGCGCCAGCGCGCCCGTTCGGCCTCAGGCAACCGCCTTGGGCTCCGCGAAGGGCCAGCGGGCGCGAGCGGGCGCGGTCAGGTCGTCGACCATGCCGAGGCGCAGGCGCTCGATGCCCGCCCAGGCGATCATGGCGCCGTTGTCGCCGCACAGGGCCAGGGGCGGCGCCACGAAGGCGAGGCCGGCCTCGCCGGCCTGGGTGGTGAGCGCCCGGCGGATCGCCCCGTTGGCGGCGACACCGCCCGCCGCCACCAGGGCGGTCGGATGGCCGGCCACCGAGGCGAAGTCGCGCATCGCCACCCGCAGGCGGTCGACCACCACATCGACCACCGCCGCCTGGAAGCTGGCGCAGAGATCGGCCACGTCGACAGAGGAGAGCGGGGCCAGCTTCTCGGCCTCGATCCGCAGGGCGGTCTTCAGGCCGGACAGGGAGAAATTGGCCTCGCGCCGCCCCATCATCGGGCGCGGCAGGGCGAAGCGCTCCGGATCGCCGGTCTCGGCCAGCCGTTCCACCTCGGGGCCGCCCGGATAGCCGAGGCCCAGCAGCTTGGCGACCTTGTCGAACGCCTCACCGATGGCGTCGTCGATGGTGGTGCCGAGGCGGACGTAATCGCCGACCCCCTTCACCGCCACGAGCTGGGTGTGGCCGCCCGACGCGAGGAGCAGGAGATAGGGGAAGCCGATGCCGTCGGTGAGCCGGGCCGTGAGCGCGTGCGCTTCGAGGTGGTTGACCGCGATCAGAGGCTTGCGCGCGACAAGCGACAAGGTCTTGGCCGTGACGAGGCCGATCAGGACGCCGCCGATCAGGCCGGGGCCGGCCGCCACCGCGATGCCGTCGACCTGGGACAGCCTCATCCCGGCGCTGCCGAGCGCCCGTTCGATGAGCCGGTCGAGCACCTCCACATGGGCGCGGGCCGCGATCTCGGGCACCACGCCGCCATAGGCCGCGTGTTCGGCGATCTGGCTCAGGACCTCGTTGGACAGGATGCGCCCGCGGCCGCCCTCTCCGGGCATGACCACGGCGGTCGCGGTCTCGTCGCAGGTGGTTTCGATGCCGAGGACGATCATGGACGGCGGGTCGTTTCCGTTTCGCGGGCGGGAATCGGGTGGGGATGCGGGCAAGAGGGGACAGCGAGGCACCGGACCGCGCGCCGAAGGTGGTCGCGCCGGCCCGTCCGGTCGCCCGTACCCTAACGCCCGCCTCCCGTCGCGGCAACGATGGGTTGCCTCCCGGCGCCGGACCGGCATTGGATGCATCCGGGTTTTCGAGACACGCGAGGCGGGATGCGGATCTGGGTGGCGCGGCCGGAACCGGGAGCGACGCGGACGGGCGACCGTCTCGCTGGGCTCGGGCATCGCCCCCTGGTGGCGCCGGTCCTGGCCGTGGCGCCGACCGGGGCGCAGCTGCCCGAGGGCGCGTTCGCCGGGTTGATTCTCACCAGCGCCAACGCGGTGCAGGCCCTCGCCGGGCCAGACCGGGACAGGCTGCGCGCGGTCCCGACCTTCGCGGTGGGCGCGCGGACCGGGGCGCTGGCGAGGCAGGCGGGATTCCGCGATGTCCGGGTGGCGGCGGGCGATGCGCGCACCCTCGCCGAACTGGTCCGGTCCGTGCTGGAGCCGGGTGCCACCCTGCTTCACGCGGCGGGCGCCGAGCGCAAGGCCGAGCCGGCGGCCTCCCTGATCGCCACAGGCTACCGGCTCGCGGTGCGCGAACTTTATGCCGCACGGATCGCGGCGGCGCTGCCGGGGGCCGTGGCAGAGGCGCTCGGCGCGGACGCGCTCGACGCCGTGCTTCACTATTCGCGGCGCAGTGCGCAGGCGGCGCACGATCTCGCTACGGCGGCCGGCCTCGGCGGAGCCTTCGCAGCTCTGATGCATTACTGCTTGTCGGCAGACGTGGCCGTGCCCCTGGCGTCGGCCGGGATCACGGTTCATTTCGTAGCCGATCGACCCGACGAGGACGCGCTCCTCGCGGGTCTGCCGGCCTCCGGGCCAACAGGATTCCGATAAGGGCCTCGCTCCGGCGGCGGCCCTGATGCTAGGACGAGCGCAACAAGCTGCGCCGCCAGCCACGACCCACCGGGCGCCGGATGCGCCGAACGGGGCGTGGCCGGGCGGCGGGAGACGGGAAGGGAGCCTTGAACCGTGAAACCACCCAACAGCGACGCCAACCGTCCGGGATCTCCCACCGGCAACCGGCCGCCCGAGCCCGCCAAGCCGTCGACGCCGGGCCAGCCCGTGCCGCCGAAGGGCGAGGCGTCGGCCAAGCCCGACATGCCCGCCGGCGGCCCCGTCAAATCCGAGCCGCTGAAGTCCGAGCCGCTGAAGTCCGAGCCGCCAAAGTCCGACCCGGCGAAGATGGATGCCCCCAAGGGTGAGGCTCCGAAGACGGAGGCCGCCCGGGAGAGCGTTGGGGAAGGCACCAAGACCGACGCCGTGAAGACCGAAGCGGCCAAGGCCGAGATCCTGAAGCCGGAGGCCGGTAAATCGGACACCGGTAAGCCGGACACGGCCAAGCCCGAGGCGCCGAAGTCCGGCGCATTCGGCTCGACGCCGCCCGGCGGGCGTCCCGGTTCGTCCATAACCGACGGGCCGATCATCGACCTGAAGGCCAAGCGCCTCCCCGACCCGGCGCCGCCGGCGAAGCCTGCCGCAGCCGCCACGGTCGCGGCCGGGATGGCCGGTGCCGCATCGAGTGCCCAGGCCGCCGGAGCGAAGCCGGGCGATCCGAAATCCGCGCCGGCGGCGGGCAAATCGGACGCCGGGAAGCCGGACGCCGGGAAGCCGGACGCCGGAAAGTCGGACGCCTGGAAAACTGAGCCCTCGAAGGGCGAGGCGCCGAAGCCGGCCGGTTCCACCACGCCGCGCATCACGCCCGCGCCCCCCGCGGCGGCGCCGGCTGCCGCGCGCGGTCCGGGCTTCGGATCGCTGGCCACCGCCGGCCTGCTCGGCGGTGTCGTCGGCGCCGGTCTCCTGTTCGGTGTCGCCCACAGCGGCCTGCTGCCCGCTGGCGATGACGCGCGGCTGAACGCCCTCGACCAGCGCGTGGCCGCCCTGGCGCCCAAGGACGCCATCACCGGCCTCGACAAGCGCGTGGCCGCCAACGAGACCGCCCTGAAGGCAGTGCCCGAGGCGTTGTCGACGGCGCGTCAGGCCCTGGAGAAGGCCAACGCGGCCCAGGGCGGGACAACCGCACCCGCCGAGGGTTCGGCGGCTCCGGCCGCCGTACCCGCCGAGCTGACGGCCCGTCTCGATGCCCTCGACCAGCGCGTCTCGGCTCTCCAGGAGGAGCCCGGGCGGGACCAAGTCGGCGAGACGCGGATGGCGGCTGTGCCCGCCGTGGCACCGCAGATCGGCGCCCTCGAGCAGCGCCTGAAGGCGATCGAGGGCAAGGTCGACGCCGCGCCGAAGCCGGTCGTGACCCCCGATCTCGCCCCCAAGCTCGCCGCGCTCCAGGGCGACGTCGAGGCCAAGACCAAGGCCAATGCCGAGGCCGCGCAGGCCCTGAGCCAGAAGGTGACGGCGCTCCAGCAATCCCTCGAAGCGCGGGTCCAGGCCGCGACGGAAGCGGTCCAGACCGCGACCCAGGCCAGCGAGAAAGTGGCCGACGCCGCCAAGACCCAGGCGACCGAGGCGGCGAAGGCCGTGGAGCGTCAACTCCAGGCCCAATCCGAAAAGATTGCCGGGCTCGACAAGGCGGTCTCGGAGCGGGCTGAGACCGCGACCCTGCAGGCGGCTCTCCGGGTCGTCTCGGCCGACCGGATCGCCACCGCCCTCAACACCGGTGCGCCCTACGCGGATGCGCTGGCGGCCCTGCGTGGACTCGAGCCGGGCGACCCGGCCCGCCTGACCGCCGTGGCGGTCTTCGCCGACAAGGGCGCGCCGACGGCCCGGACCCTGGCGGCCGAATTCCGGCCGATCGCCGAGAAGATCGCGGCGCAACGCCGGGCGGCCCAGAGCAAGGCCGTGGCCGAGAGCGGCGACATCGGCACCAAGCTGATGAGCATGGCCGAGTCGATCGTGCAGGTGCGCCGGGTCGATGCACCGGCCACCGGCGGCGGAGCCAACGCGGCCGCGGCGGACGAGACTCCGAAGGTCCAGGACGCCCTCGATCGCGGCGCGATCAAGGAGGCGGCCGCCGCCTTCGCGGCCCTCCCCGAGGCCGACCGGGCGGCAGCGGGCGACTTCGGCACCAAGCTGACGTCGCGGGCTGCCGCTGCGGATGCGGCTCAGGGGTTGCTTGCCGACGCCTTCAAGGGCCTGCCGGCCACCGGCGCGTCCCGTTGATCCGGCGGCCGCCGACCCATCGTACCGGCGGCCTCACCCATTTCGCGCGGGAGCGCCACGCGCTCCCGCCCCCGACTCTCGGTGTCGCCGGATCGGCCGACGCCCCTCCCAGGAGCTTCTGATCTCATGTGGCGCGCCCTCGCCTTCCTGGCCCTTCTCGCGGTTGCCGCCTACGGCGCGACCTGGGTCGCCGACCATCCCGGCACCGTCACCATCGTGTGGAACGGCTACGAGGTGGCCACCAGCCTCGCCATCGGGCTGATCGGCGTCCTGATCGCCGCCATCGTGATCGGCTTCATCTGGGCCATCGTGCGCGGGTTCATCACCCTGCCGGAGACCCTGGTGCGCGGCTCGCGCGACCGGCGCCGGGCGAAGGGCTTCTCGGCCCTGTCGCGTGGCATGGTGGCGGTCGGGTCGGGCGATCCGCTGGCCGCCCGCCGGCACGCCAGCGATGCCGAGCGCCTGCTGGGCGCCGAGCCGCTGACCCTGCTGCTGAAGGCGCAGGCCGCTCAGATCTCGGGCGATCGCGAGGCGGCCGAGCAGGCCTTCCAGCGCATGGTCAACGATCCGGAGACACGGGTGCTCGGCCTGCGCGGCCTTTTCGTCGAGGCACGCCGTCGCGAGGACGATGCCTCCGCCCGCGCCTATGCGACCGAGGCCGCCCGCCTCGCCCCCAGCGTCACCTGGGCCAACGAGGCCGTTCTCGAGGCGCAATGCGCCGACGGCGACTGGAGCGGCGCCAACGAGACGGTTGAGCGTCGCGCTTCCCTCGGCCTCATCGACAAGACCACCGCCCGGCGCCAGCGCGCGGTGCTGCTCACCGCCGCCGCGCAGGAGCGCGAGGCGGGCGAGCCGGAAGCAGCCACCGAGCGGGTCCTGAAGGCGGTCAAGCTCGCACCGGATCTCGTTCCGGCCTCGGTTCTCGCGGCGCGCCTGATGGTGCGACGGGGCGACCTGCGCAAAGCGGCCAAGATCCTCGAGGCGACCTGGCGCACCGGCCCGCACCCGGACCTCGCCAAGACCTACCTCAACCTGCGCACCGGCGATTCCGTGCGCGACCGCATGGCCCGGGCAGAAACCCTGGCCAAGATCTCCTCCTGGCACCCGGAAGCCCGTCTCGCCATGGCGCAAGCGGCTTACGAGGCTCGCGAATTCGGACAGGCCCGCGATGCCCTGGCGCCGCTCCTGGCCGACCGTCCGACCGTACGCACCTGCCTGACCATGGCGCGCATCGAGGAAGCCGAGCACGGCAGCGGCTCGGGCCGCGCCCGCGAGTGGCTGTCGCGCGCCGCCCACGCACCGCGCGACCCGCTGTGGATCGCCGACGGTATCGCCTCCGAGACCTGGGCTCCCGTCTCGCCGGTCAGCGGCCGCCTGGACGCATTCGTGTGGAAGACGCCGACCGAACTCCTCGCCGGTCCCGAAGAGGCACAGGGCGATGCGAACGGCGAATCCGCGCCCAAGGCGGACCCAGCCATGACGGAGGGCAGGCTTTCCGCACCCGGGACCATCCCGGCTCCGTCCACGCCGTCCCCGGCCACAACGCCGGTGCCGAAGTCCGAAACGTCGACCGAGATTCGAACCGCGACGGTGCTGTTCCCGTCGAGTGCCCCCAACGGCACGGCACCCGTGGCCGCCGGCATGGCGGCAGCCGCGGCAAAGCCGGATTCCGGTCCGATCGTCGGAAACACGGCGACCCCGGTCGTTTTCCCTTCGCCGAAATCGCAGAGCGACACCACCAAGCCCCGGCGGGCCGGATAGCCAAGCCCCGGCGGGCCGCACAAGCCCCGGCGGGCCGGATCAACCTCGGCGGCCCGGCACTCCGAGCCTGGTTTCAGAAGCCCGGCCCCGCGGTCGGGCTTCTTGGCGATCATGGTCCGATCGCATGGCCCAATTACATGGCCCAATCGCATGGCCCGATCGACGAAAGCACAAGCAAGGATGACCTGAGCAGGATGGCGCAAGCAGGGACGCTCCCGGGGCGCCGTGCTTAAAGGTCGGTTCACGCAATTCCGCTAATCCTCGGGATCAGCGAGTTCTGCGTAACCGAAGTGCCATGTCCCCATCTTTCGACGATGCGCCGGACCTCTCCGGCCTGATCGAATTGTCGCGTCTCGACAACCTCGATCTGAAGCCCGTCATCCTTCGTGTCCAGACGGACCTCTTTCTGTCCGCGTCGGTTCGCGACCGGAAGACGATGTCGTCGTTCACCTCCCTGGCAGGCGGCCTGATCCCGATCGTGGACGATGAGACCGCCGAGGCGGTCGCCCGCAAGCTCGCGCCGTTTCCCGACACCCCGCCCGCCCTGCTGGCGGCCTTGATCGCCCGGGGCGGCGGCGCCCGGGACGCCGTCATCGCCGGCGCCCCCATCCTGATCCAGCCCATGATCGACGCGGCCCTGAGCGACGGCGCCGAAATTGGCGCCGCCATCGCAAGCCGGCACGATCTCAGCCGCGCCACCCTCGCCGAACTGATCGCCCGCGACGATCCCGCCATCGACAAGGCGCTGGCCCAGAACCCGGCCGCGAACCTGCCGAGCGAGATGCTGGCCCGCCTCGTCGGGCGCGCCCGGCGCAGGCCCGATCTCGCCCGGGTATTCCTGGCCCGGCGCGACCTGGCGCATGCCGATGTCGCCCCGCTGTTCCTCTACGCCGACGAGTCCCGTCGCGAGGCGATCGGGCACGCCATGATGGCCACGGCAGCCCTGAGGCCGCTCCCGCCCGCACCCCGCGAGGCGGGTACGGTGCTCACCGAGCTCTCGGCCCGCGGCGACATTTCAGGCTTCATCGGGGCGATCACCCAGCTGCTCGGACTGCCCAAGGGCTTTCTTACCGCCACCCCCGACCCGTCACTGCGCTATGAATTGCTGACGGTGGCCCTGCGCGCGGCCGGCCTCCACGAGGAGGAGGCGGTGTACATCTACCTGACCCTGAACGAGACCGTCGCCAGCTCGGTCGACCGCGTGTTCAATCTGGTCAAGCTGTTCCGGACCCTGCCCCGCGCCGCCGCGCGCGACGTCCTGGCGGCGATCCTCGACTGGACGCCGCAGGAACGCGCCGCCGCGACGGCGCATCAGCCCTACGCAGCCCCCGACGCACCGCGCCTGCGCCAGCAGCAGGTCGCGTCCGAGCGACCGCCCCTGCGCACCCTTCTGCCGACCCGGCTGCGCCAGTCGAGCTGATTGGGAGGCCGCCCGGTCCGCACGAAGGCAGCGCCGGCTATTCCGCGAGATCGAGGCAGTGGCGGCCCGCGCGGTCGTCGATCTCGATGATCCAGAGATCGTCGTCGAAGCGCAGCTCCTTGCCGAGGCGGACTTCCACGTCCGCCGGCATGGCCTCCTGCAGGAGCGACACGAAGCGCCGGTCGCCATCCGCCTCCGTATCGACCAGGGATTGCGGGGCCGGGCCGTAGAGATCGGCGCGGCCGTCGAGGCGATCGACCTTCACGAAGATGGCTCCGGCCTCGGCCGAGCCGCGCCGGCGCTGGACGGCGGCGATGCCCTCGATGCCGAGACGGCGCAGATGGGCGGAGACCCAGAAATCCGATCGCAGGCGTGCCATGGCGGAGGCTATAGCACGCCCTTCCGGCGGATCAGCCCCGGGTCACGCCGGCGCGGGTCGCGAGTTCGCGGAACGTCCGCTGGGACGGCTCGCCCTTGACCGGCAGCTTGCGGTCCCGTTCGAACCGCTCGAGGGCCGCGCGGGTGCTCGCCCCCATCAGCCCGTCCGCCTTCAGGGGACCGTATCCGAGCTTGACCAGGGCGCGCTGGGCCTGGGCGATCGACAGGCCGCCGAGGCTCGCCACCGAGGCGGTGGTCTCGGCGCCCGCGGGCTCGCCGGCCTTGATGAGATCGCCGATGCCGTCGCGCGGGGTCCGGGGCGCCGCCTCCGCCTTCACGGGCTCGGCCCGAACCGTCTCCGGGCGCGCGACCTCGGAGGCCGTTACCGGCGGCTTCACGGCCGGGACCGCCGGCTTCGGTGCCTCGGCCACGCGGGACAAGGCCGGCTTGGCGGCGACCTTCGGGAAGATCGGCGCCGGGTGCCGGCCCATCTGGTAGCCGAGGGCATTCAGGCAGATCATCGACACGGCGCCGAGCACGACGACGACCCCGACGACTTCTCCCGGATGGCGCAGGAAGGCGCGGCCGGCACCGGCGGCCAGGGCGCCGAAGGCCGTGAAGCGGCCCGAAGCCCGGGCCGCCGGGCGCCGATGACCGGCGGCCCGGGGTTCGCGGCTCCGGGACGGGACGACGATCTCTCGCTGGTCGCGGCGTGCTTGCGGCTCGCGCATCATGGCTCCTCGGTCTGGATCGCAACGGGATACGGGCACCGCATGGCGCGATGCCCGACACATTCGGCGTGACGGGGATCCGGGCGGCGGCTCATCCGGCCCGCCGCAGGGGGACGTAGCTCTCGCGCACCGGCTCCGGGCTCGATTCGAACAACCCCATGGTCCGGCGCTTCGGTACCGGCCCGGCCCCTGCGGCCGCCACGAGGCTGCCGCCGACCATCGGCGGGCGCGGACGAGCCCGGATCGCCGCGGTCGGGATGCTGCCGCCGGCGACCCGGCAGGCGCGCGGCAGGGTGACGGTGAAGGTGGTCCCCTCCCCGCGGGTGCTCTCCAGAGTGATGGCGCCGCCGTGCAGGCCGACGAGACCCTGAACCACCGAGAGGCCGAGGCCGGTGCCCTCGTGGGTGCGCTCATAGCCGCCGGCGCATTGATAGAACGGGCTGCCCACGCGCGGCAGATCGGCCGCGCTGATGCCAATCCCGGTATCGGCCACGATCAGGTCCAGGTTCTGGCCGGACCAGCGCAAGCCGACTTCCACGCGCCCGCCGCGCGGGGTGAACTTCAGCGCGTTCGACAGCAGATTGATGAACATCTGCCGGCAGGCGCGCAGGTCGGCGGTGATCTCCACCGGCGCGGGACCGACATCGCGCACCAGGATCACACCGGCCTGATCGAACTTGAGCTGCATGAGATCGCAGCAGGCCTCGACCAGGGCGCGCATATCGAGCGTATCCGGCGCGTAGTCGAAGTGGCCGCTCTGGATCCGGGACATGTCCAGGAGGGTGTTGACCACTTCGAGAAGGTGCTGGCCCGAATTGCGGATGATGCCGGCATATTCGCGCGTCCGCTCGGGATCGGTCGCGAGGCCGCCCTCCCCCGCCAGGACCTCGGAGAATCCGATGATCGCATTCAGCGGGGTGCGCAGTTCGTGGCTGACATTGGCGAGGAAGCGGCTCTTCACCTCGTCGGCGCGCTCGGCCTCGGCCCGCGCCTGCTCCAGTTCCTCGGAGTGTCGGCGATGCTCGGTCACGTCGCGGGTCACCGCGACGACGCTGGACTGCAGCCGTCCCGGAATGCTGACGCCGGTCGCCGGGCCCTCGATGCGGTGGATGCGCATCTCGGCGAAGATCACCCGCGGGGCGCCGTCGCGCTGGCTGTCCGGCCGATAACCGTCCGGGCGGATCGCGGCGGCGTCGAGGTGCAGGCGAAACTGGACGGTGGCGGGGCGGCCGTGGGCGGCGACATCGCTGAGCGCCTGGAGCAGCAGGGGACGGTCGCCGACATGGACCCGCTCCAGCAGGCCGTGGCCGTGCAGCAGCGTCGGCTCGGCACCGACGAACCGGGTGGCCGAGGCGCTGGCTTCGAGCACGCGGCCGTTCTCGTCGTGCCAGGTCACCAGGTCGTCGATCGCCGAGAGCAGCATCCGGTCGCGCCGCTCGTTGTCGCGCAGCCGGGCGAGCCAGCGGCCCTCATGGCGGAAATGTTCGAGGGCCTGGGCGGCGATGTGGCCGATGGCCGTGATGGCGAAGACCGGCATGGCCAGGGCGCGCGACCATTCCGGCAGCGGCGTTCCCTCGGCGAGCGGCGGCAGCAGCGCCACCGCGAGGGCACCGAGGGCGGCCACGATGGCGGCCGCCCGGGTAGCCCGGCGCGAGCCCGACACCACTGCCTCGAGGGGGATCGCCACCAGCCAGATCGCGGCGGCCGATTCCGCGCCGCCCGTCATCATGGCGAGGCAGACCACGACGCCGGTGAGACCGGCCGACGAGATCCCATGGGCGAGCCACAGGCTTCCGGTCCGCGACAGCAGCACCGCGGCGAAGATCGGCAGCAGCAGGCCCGCGATCGCCAGCGCCTCGATGCCGGTCGGGACGCCGCGCAGGACGAGATAGGGCGGCAGGCAGAGCATCATCATCAGGCCGGTGGCCAGACGAGACACGAGAAAGCGCTCGTGCCGGAAACGGACACCGCTCTCCTCGCTCACCGACTCGTGGACGAGTCCGGCGAGGCGGATATCAATGAGGGACGCCAGGGCACTGTAGATACGCAATACCGACACGCACAGCGCGGAGACGGACCTGACCGGCCACTCCGACGCCCCTTGGCTCGACGAAAACTCGACTGACCCGAACCTCGCAGACGCGACTTAAGCGAGTCTTGCGCAGGACGGCCCTATTGTCTCGTCATGCTTTCCGGGTCGTAACCATCATCGGTCGGTGCGATAGTCGTTTTCGGGTCACTAGGCTGAGATAGCCGTAACGATGCCTGGATAAGCTTGCGTTTACCATTTCGACGAACGACCCCGCTGGCGTCAGGGGGTGTTTACCGGTGAGCGCGGAGTGTTCGGGCGCGCCTGCCCGGCTCCCTGCCGGTGCGCCCCCGGGCCGGACCCATGTCGTTCCTCATCCGCGCCGGCCTGGTCATCGGCGTGCTGTCGTGGCTGGCGCTGCAGCGCTCCGCCGAGATGGGTCGCCCGATCGCGCCGGACCCGGCTCTCGCCGCGGCTGCGGTCTGGGGCGCCCTGCCGGACGCGCTTCGCGAGACGGCGCTTCGGGAGGGCGCGGCCGAGATCGCCCGGATGGCGGCCTCGCCGCTGCCGGCATCCCGGGACACGCTGGCGGAGATCGATCGAAAAGTCCCGTGGCGCGGCGCGCAATCCCACGCCGATCGCGCTAGGCTCGGCGAAAGCGGGGAACGGCTGGGCCGCTGATGCGGTACATGTTGCGAGAGGCGACAGGGGGCTAGACGATGTTCGGCTTCGGAATGGACTACGAGGGTGCCGCGTTCTGGCTGCCTCTCGTCTGGGCCGGCCTCCTGGCGGTCGCGGTGGCGATGTACGTGGTGATCGACGGGTTCGACCTCGGGGTCGGCATCCTGTTCACGGCGGCACGGAAGGGCAATTGGCGCGACCGGATGATGCTCTCCGTCGCCCCGATCTGGGATGGCAACGAGACCTGGCTGGTGCTGGGCGGCGGCGGCCTGTTCGCGGTCTTCAGCGTCGCCTACGCGATCCTGTTGCCGGCGCTGTACATCCCGATCATCCTGATGCTGATCGCGCTGATCTTCCGCGGCGTCGCCTTCGAGTTCCGGTTCAAGGCCGATCGCTCGCAGTTCGTCTGGGACAACGCCTTCCATTACGGCTCCCTGGTGGCCACCTTCGCGCAGGGCATGGTGCTCGGGGCCTTCGTCCAGGGCTTCAAGGTCGAGGGTCGCGGCTTCGCCGGCGGCACCATGGACTGGCTGACTCCCTTCAGCGTGCTCACCGGCATCGGCCTCGTCTGCGGCTACGGCCTGCTCGGGGCGACCTGGTGCGTGATGAAGACCTCCGGGGAACTGGAGATCTGGGCCCGGCGCAAGAGCCTGCAGTTCCTGGCCGCCACCATCGTGTCGATGGCGGTGGTGAGCGCCTGGGTGCCGTTCCTCGGCCTCGACATTCAGTGGCGCTGGATCTCGTGGCCGAACATCCTCTACGTGGCACCGGTGCCGGTGGTGACCGCCCTGGTCGCCTGGGGCATCTTCCGGGGCATCCGCAGCGGGCGCGACGTGGCGCCATTCCTCCTGACGATCGTGCTGTTCCTGCTCGGCTTCCTCGGCCTCGCGATCAGCCTGTTCCCCTACATCGTGCCGCCGCACTTCACGATCTGGCAGGCCGCCAACGCGGTCAGCGCCCTGCAATTCGCCCTCGTGGGGTATTCCGTGGTGATGCCGCTGACCCTTGCCTATACGGGCTACGCCTACTGGGTCTTCCGGGGAAAGGTGGCCGAGGATATCGGAGGCTACGGGCATTGAGCGATCCGGCGCCCCTGCCCAAGACCCGGATGACGGGCAAGCGGCTGCTCTGGTTCGTCGCCTTCTATGCCTTCAGCCTGGTGAGTTTCACGGCTTTGGTCTACGCCCTGCGCTTCATCGTGAAGGGCTGAGATTTCAGCCCCACAGCGCGGGTTCGGGCGGGTGGATCAGGCTGCCGTCGAAGCGCAGACCCGGCTCCCGGTCCCGTGCCAGGAGCAGCGGGCCGTCGAGGTCGACATAATCGGCATGGTGGGCGAGCAGCATGGCGGGCGCCATCGCCAGCGAGGTGCCGACCATGCAGCCGATCATCAGCGAGAAGCCGCGCGCCCGCGCCTCGTGCGCCAGCATCACCGCCTCGGTGAGACCGCCGGCCTTGTCGAGCTTGATGTTGATGGCGTCGTAGCGCCGGCTCAGAGCGTCGAGGCCGGCCCGGTCGTGCAGGCTCTCGTCGGCGCAGATGGGGATCGGCCGGGCGAGATCGGCGAGAAGCGCATCCTCGCCCGCCGGCAGCGGCTGCTCGATGAGGCCGACGCCGGCCGCGACGCAGGCTGCCAGGTTGGCTTCGATCGTCTCCGCACGCCAGGCCTCGTTGGCATCGACGATGAGACGGGAATCCGGCGCTCCGCGCCGAACGGCGGCGATGCGCTCCGGGTCGCCGACGCCGCCGAGCTTCACCTTGAGCAACGGCCGGTGCGCGGCCTTGCGGGCGGCCTCCTCCATGCTCTCGGGATCTCCGAGGCTCAGGGTATAGGCCGTGGTGGCGACCGCCGGCGCCGACAGGCCGGCGATCTCGAAGGCGGGCCGCCCGAGCTGCTTCGCCTCCAGGTCAAACAGGGCGCAATCGAGGGCGTTCCGCGCCGCTCCCGCCGTCATGCGAAGCAGAAGGTCGGCCCGGGTCGCTCCGGCGGCGATCGCCTCGGCCTGATCCCGGATCAGCGCGGTGACGCTCTCGACGGTCTCGCCGTAACGGGCATAGGGCACGCACTCGCCGCGCCCGATGCGGCCCTCCGGGTCGGTGATCGTGGCCAGCACCACCACCGCCTCGGTGCGGCTGCCCCGCGCGATGGTGAAGGCTCCCGCGATCGGGAAGCGCTCGACCGCGACGTCGAGGCGCCGGGTCACGCGCTTGCCCCCGTGATGGCGGGGGGAAATTCGGCGACGATCCGGTCGACGATGGCCTCGACGCCAAAGCGCACCGGATCGGTGGCGGGCAGATCGTGCTCGCGGGCGAGGTCGACCAGCAGCGCGCGGGCCGCCCCCTCCTCCAGGTCCTGGGTGTTCACCGCGATGCCGACCGGGCGGATGTCCGGATTGGTCAGGCTGCCGAGTTGCACCGTCAGGTCGATGACCTGACGGATGGTGGGAAGCGGATGCTGGACGCCGCGCATGGTCGTGCGGGTCGGCTCGTGGCAGACCACGAAGGCATCGGCCTGGGCTCCATGCAGCAGCCCGAGGCTGACGCCGGCGAAGGACGGGTGGAACAGCGAGCCCTGTCCTTCGAGCAGGTCCCAATGGTCCGGCGCGGCGGCGGGGGCGATCCACTCGACGGCACCGGAGATGAAGTCGGCCACCACCGCGTCGATGGCGACGCCGCGCCCGGAGATGAAGACGCCGGTCTGGCCGGTGGCACGGAAATCCGCATCGAGCCCGCGCTCGCGCATACCGCGCTCCAGGGCGAGCACGGTGTACTTCTTGCCCACCGAGCAGTCGGTGCCGACGCTGAGCAGGCGGCGGCCGGGCCGCTTCGTGCCCTTGCCGGTGGCGAAGGTCTCCGCGGTGTGGCGGACGTCGTGCAACTGGCGGCCGTTGCGCTCGGCGGCCTCGGCGATGGCCGGCACCGCGCCGAGGCGCGCATGCAGCCCGCTGGCGATGTCGAGACCGGCGTTCAGCGCCGCCACCACCTCGGCGATCCAATGCTCCGGCAGGACGCCGCCCGCATTGGCGACCCCGATGACCATCGTGCGGCAGCCCTGCGCCACCGCTTCCGCCAGGGTGAGATCGGGAATCCCGAGATCGGCGGCGCAGCCCGGCAGGCGGAGCTGACCGACGCACCATTCGGGGCGCCAATCCTTGATGCCGTAGGCGGTCTTGGCGGCGAGCCGATCGGGCACGTCGCCGAGGAACATCAGGTAGGGCGTTTCGATCTGCATCGCGTCACTCACCGTCCGAGGATGGGGGCCTCGGGGCCTGTCTATGCGCGATGAACACGGCGCTGCCAAATCGTACGCGCCGCAATGCTGGCCGGCAGAACGCACTTGCGGGGCGGCGCGATGTCGGGTGTGGTCGTCCCGCACGAGAGACGGACAAGAAACCGCGGAGCAAGGAAACAGTGCGCGCATGAAAATGTACGGCAATTGGCGCTCGGCCGCCGCGTTCCGGGTCCGCGTCGCCCTCAACCTCAAGGGGATCGCCTATGAGGAGACCTTCCTCGACCTCGATGCCGGCGAGCAGTTCAAGCCGGAATTCCTTGCGATCAATCCGCAGGGAGCGGTCCCGGCGTTCTTCGACGGCGACGGGCCGCCGCTGATCCAGTCGCTGGCGATCCTCGATTACCTGGAGGACATCCACCCGGCGACGCCGCTCCTGCCGAGCGATCCGCGGGCGCGGGCGCGGGCCCGGTCTTTGGCCCAGGTGGTCGCCTGCGACACTCATCCACTCTACGTGCCGCGGGTGCGCAACTTCCTGATGGAGACCTACGACCTGCCGCGCGAGCGCATGCTCGGCTTCGTGCGCCACTGGATGGCGGCCGGGCTGAAGACCCTGGAGACGCGCCTGATTCGCGAGCCCGGTACCGGCCGCTATGCCCAGGGCGATGCGGTCAGCCATGCCGATCTCTGCCTCGTCAGCCTCTGGGTCGGCACCGGCATCTTCGGCGTCGACACGGCACCGTTCCCGACGGTGCAGCGGATCGCCGAGGATTGCCTGGGCCAGGACGCCTTCGCCCGCGCCCATCCCCTGCGCCAGCCGGGCGCACCGGCGTGACGCATGGACCGGGTTCGCGAGGCACCCCGGTCTGATAAGTCGCCCTGTCTCCTGGGCAGCCCTGTCTCCTGGGCAGCCCTCTCTCCTGGGCAGCCCTCTCTCCTGGGCAGCCCTCTCTCCTGGGCAGCCCTGCCTGATAGGAATGGCGGTCGGTTTCCAATCCTTCTAAACTAAGCTTTCGGATCTCGTCGCGTCGCCCCGCATCTGGGGCACGCCGCCGCAAGGTTTCAACAAGATTTCAGCATCAGACAAGACTTCGACACAAGACGACAAGATCGAGGGTGTGAGCGTCATGGTACCGGCCGAATCCGAGGACAATCTGCACCGCATCGTGGTCGTCGGCGGCGGAGCGGCGGGGCTGCAGCTCGCGACCAAGCTCGGCGAAAAGCTCGGTCGGACGCAGAAGGCGCACGTCACCCTGGTCGACCGGGCGCGGACCCACATCTGGAAGCCGCTGCTGCACGAGGTCGCCGCCGGAAGCCTCGATGTGGGGCACCATGCGGTCGATTACCTGCACCACGCCCACCGGCACCATTTCCGCTACCGCATCGGCGAGATGACGGGGCTCGACCGGACCAAGCGGGTGATTCACCTGGCCGCCAGCCACGACACCGAGGGCCGCGAGGTCACGCCGGTCCGCGAGATCGCCTACGACACCCTGGTGATGGCGGTGGGTTCGACCACCAATGATTTCGGCACGCCCGGCGTGAAGGAGAATGCCATCGCGCTCGACACCCAGAGCCAGGCGGTGCGCTTCCACCAGCGCCTCGTGAACGGGATGCTGCGCGCCCACACCCAGCCGGGACCGGTGCGGCCCGGCCAGCTCCACGTCACCGTTATCGGCGCCGGGGCCACCGGCACCGAACTCGCCGCCGAACTCCATCGCACCACCCGCCACGTGGCGGCGACCGGTCTCGACCGCATCGATCCGGCCAAGGACCTGAAGATCACCCTCGTCGAGGCGGCGAGCCGCATCCTGCCCGCCGTTCCGGAGCGGATGTCCCGCGACGTCATGGTGCTGCTCGACAAGATCGGCGTCGAGGTTCGCACCGGCGCCCGCGTGACCGAGGTCCGACCCGAGGGCGTGCAACTCGCCGATGGCGGCTTCATCCCCTCCGAACTCGTGGTCTGGGCCGCCGGCGTGAAGGCGCCGCCGTTCCTGCACGAGATCGGCGGCCTCGAGACCACGCGCAACAACCAGCTCGTGGTCACGCCGACCCTGCAGACCACCCGCGACCCGGACATCTTCGCGATGGGCGACTGCGCCTACCTCGTGGAGAAGGGGTCGGATACGCCGATCCCGCCCCGCGCGCAGGCGGCTCACCAGCAGGCGACGCACCTCATCAAGATCATCCCCGACAAGATGGCCGGCAAGCCGCTGAAAGCCTTCAAATACCGCGACTTCGGCTCGCTGGTGTCGCTGGGCGAATACTCGACGGTCGGCAGCCTGATGGGGTTCATCAAGGGCAAGAACATGTTCATTGCCGGGCTCTTCGCCCGCATGATGTACCGTTCCCTGTACAAGATGCACGAGCAGGCCCTGCACGGCACCGTGAAGACGACCCTCGACGCGGTGGCTCGCGCGCTGACCCGGCGCACAGAGTCGCGCGTGAAACTGCACTGAGCACAACCGGGACCCGATCGGCATGTTTCTCGACATCGTCAAAGCGGTGCAGCAGCGCAATCCGGCGCTCGGCTCTTATGTCCTCGTCCTGCGTGGCGATTCGCGGGCCCGTGACGCGGCCGATCCGAGCCGCCTCTCCCCGGAGGCCGAAGCCTGGCTCGCCGAGCACGCCCCGGGCGCCCGATTCTCCGAGGAGAAGGTGCTGCTGTCGCCCTATCCGGGCGCGATGCCGGTCGACCGGGCGGTCACCGTCCTGGCCTTCGCGGATGCCCGCCACCTCGCGGCCTTCGCCACGGCCTGGACGGCCGACCCGGAGCCGGAAGGTCAGGATTCGGAGACTGGGGAGCCGGAAACGGACGCGTCGAAGCCCGAGGGCGGCTGAAACGCAGCCTCAGCCGCGCTCTTCGCGCGCGAGCCAGCGCAGGCGGGCCGCCTCCAGGCCCCAGACCATGCCGAGCATCATGTAGACGTGGCGCCACTTCTCGATGTCGATCTGGACCGCCTGCAGGAAGAACATCAGAAGGGCCGGCCAGACGATCTGGGCGTGGCGGCGGTAGGGCGTGTCGCGGCGCATCAACCGGAAGCCGACCACGCTGGTGGTCAGCACGAGGCCGATGAAGGTCACGCCGGCGAGCCAGCCGCCATTGGCGAAGCTGCCGATATAGGTGTTGTGCGGCTCCAGCGCGAAGATCAGGCGCCAGCGCAGGGGCCCCATCCCGAGCGGTTCATCCAGGAGCATGGCGAGGCCGCGCATTTGGTTGCCGAAGCGGCCGGTCTCGCCGGTGTCGTAATCCTGCGTGACCGCAGCGCGCTTCGAGAACATCTCGGCCGTGTCGCCGATCGACAGCAATCCCACGATGGCGACCGCCGTGGCGGCTGCGGCCAGCACCGTCAGGATGACGATGCGGCGGCGCAAGCGCGCCGAGGGCGTGGTGGTGTAGACGCTGCCCACCATCACGGCGACGGCGATCAGCGTGCCGCCCCAGGAGCCGCGCGAGAACGACAGGAAGATGCCCGCCACGATCACCATCAGGATCGCGGAGGAGAGGATCGGCCGCCGGCTGGTACCGAGCAGCAGGCCATGCATCAGGTAGAGCGCGCCCAGCGTCAGGAACGAGCCGAACACGTTCGGGTCCTGGAAGGTGCCCGAGGCACGGCCGTACTTGTAGAACAGGTCCTCGGTCGGGATGAATCCGAAATAGCCCACGATGCCGAAGGCGCTCGAGAGCAGGCAGCTCGCCACGAAGGTCTTGAGCGCCAGTTCCATCCGCGCCTCGGTGTCGTCGGAGAACAGCATGGCGAAGAACACGCCGGTGATGGCGAGATAGGCGAGCTGGATCGTCCAGGTCACCGGCAGGGGCTGGTCGACGAAGGGCATCAGCGCCACCGTGATGGCGCTGACGTAGAGGATCAGCAGCCAGAGCAGAGGCACCATGCCCCGATGCAGGCGCAGGCCGAGGCAGAGCCACAGCACGATGGTGGGGATCGCCACGACATCGTAGGGCGAGGTGTCGGAAAAGGCGAAGCAGGCGAAGAAGATGAAGGCGACGAGGAGAAGCGTCGCGAGGCGCTTCAGGACGCTGAGAACAGGGATACGGGCCCAGGCTCCCGCCTGCCAGCGCGCCGCGCCGGGTGCCATCGTGGACGCCATGCACTCAACCCATCCCCGCGCCGCCGAGGGGGCGAGCGCGCGCTACCTAATCTCCATCAGGCGCGAGAATGATTGAGATTTCGAGAAGCGGTTGTCTTCAGGTCCGCGCGCGCACCAGATCCCGGAACCGATCCCCGCGATCCTCGAAGCTTCGGAACTGGTCGTAGGACGCGCAGGCCGGCGAGAGCAGGACGACGGGCTCGGCCGCCTCCGACGCCGCAGCGGCCTCGGCCGCCTTCGCGGTGGCGACCGCGAGGGTGCCGCAGGCGGTGTAGGGCACCCGGCCCTCCAGGGTGGCGGCGAAGGCGTCGCTTGCCGCGCCGATCAGATAGGCGTGGGCGACGCGGCCGAACAGCGGCGCCAGGGATGCGATGCCCCCCTCCTTGGCCTTGCCGCCGAGGATCCAGTGGATGTCGTGGAAGGCGGTCAGGGCCTTCTCGGTGGAATCGGCGTTGGTGGCCTTCGAATCGTTGACGAACAGCACGCGCCCGCGCCGGCCGACCTCTTCCATGCGGTGGGGCAGACCGGGGAAGCTCCGGAGACCCGCCACCAGTTCGGCATCGCTGATTCCGAGAGCCCGGACGCAGGCGGCCGCCACAGCGGCATTCTGCCAATTGTGCGCCCCGCGCAGGGACCCGATGCCGTTGAGGTCCGCGATCGGGGTGCCGTCCGCATCGAACACCGTTCCGTCGCGGGCCGACAGGCCGTCGAAATCGGCATCCGGCATTCCGACATGGATGCGGACGCAAGGCCCCGTCCGGGCGTCCGCGATGGCCCGGCTGAGATCGTCGTCGACCCCGACGATGGCGCGGTCCGCCCCCGCCACCAGCCGTGCCTTGATCGCCGCATAGTCGGCCAGGGTGCCGTGGCGGTCGAGGTGGTCCGGCGTGATGTTGAGGAGGATGCCGAGGCTCGGGTCGAGGCTCGGCGTCAGGTCGATTTGGAACGAGGACAGCTCGATCACGTGGATGCGGTCGGCCGCCGGCGGCGCCAGGGACAGGATCGCGGTGCCGATATTGCCGCCCATCTGCACGTCGCGGCCGGCCGCCGTCAGGAGGTGGGCAATCAGCGCCGTGGTGGTCGATTTGCCGTTGGTGCCCGTGATGGCGACGAAGGGTGCGCCCGGCGCAAGGGCGCGGCGCTCCCGGACGAACAGCTCGATATCGCCGATGATCGGGATGCCGGCCTCGCGCGCCTTCGTGACGGTCCAGTGGGGAACGGGGTGGGTCAGCGGCACGCCGGGGGCGAGGATCAGGGCGGAGAAGCCGGTCCAGTCGGCCTCGTTCAGGTCGAAGACGGTGATGCCCTGGTCGCGCGCCCGCGCCGTGCTCTCCGGGGAATCGTCCCAGGCGAGCACGTCGGCGCCCCCGGCGATCAGAGCGCGCACGGTGGCGAGGCCGGAGCCGCCGAGGCCGAACAAGGCGACCTTCCGGCCGGCGAAGGTGGTGACGGGCGTCATGCGGATCAGCGCAGCTTCAGAGTGGCGAGGCCGGCCAGCGCCAGGATCACGGCGATGATCCAGAACCGGATCACGACCTGCGGCTCCTTCCAGCCCTTCTGCTCGAAATGGTGGTGGATCGGGGCCATGCGGAAGACCCGCTTGCCCGTGAGCTTGAACGACGCGACCTGGATGATCACCGACATCATCTCGAGCACGAACAGGCCGCCCACGATGGCCAGCACGATCTCGTGCTTGGTGGCCACCGCGATGGTGCCGAGGAGACCGCCGAGCGCCAGCGAGCCGGTATCGCCCATGAAGACCTGCGCCGGCGGCGCGTTGAACCACAGAAAGCCGAGCCCCGCCCCGATCACCGCGCCGCAGACCACCGCGAGTTCGCCGGTGTCGCGCACGTAGTTCACCTGCAGGTAGCCGGCCGTGAACACGTTGCCGACGAGGTAGGCGATGACGCCGAAGGTGCCGCAGGCGATCATCACCGGCACGATGGCGAGGCCGTCGAGTCCGTCGGTCATGTTCACGGCATTGCCGGTTCCCACGATGACGAAGGCGGCGAACAGCACGTAGAACCAGCCGAGGTTCAGGAGCGCGTCCTTGAACACCGGGAAGGCGAGCTGGTTCTGCAGGGTCGGGGCCGAGTAAACCGAGATCAGCACACAGGCCGCGAGGGCGATACCCGCTTCCAGCAGGAGGCGGAACTTGCCCGAGAAGCCCTTGTGCGACTGCTTCGTCACCTTGAGATAGTCGTCGTAGAAGCCGATGGCGCCGAAGCCGAGGGTCACCGCCAGGGTGACCCAGACATAATGGTTGCGCGGATTGGCCCAGAGCAGGATCGCCACGACGCAGCCGGCCAGGATCATCAGGCCACCCATGGTGGGCGTGCCGCGCTTCGTCAGCAGGTGCGACTGGGGGCCGTCCTCGCGGATCGGCTGGCCCTTGCCCTGGCGCAGACGCAGCAGCGAAATGATCAGCGGCCCGAACCAGAACACGAACAGGCCCGCCGTGAACAGCGCGCCGCCGGTGCGGAAGGTGATGTAGCGGAAGACGTTGAGGGCGGAGACGGTGCCGCTCAAGTCCGACAGGAGATACAGCATCCAGCACCCGGCCGTGGTTCAATTCGAAACTCGGCCGAAGGCACGGGGCACGCGTCCCCTCCCCGGCCGTGATGAAGGTGGCCTCAGCGCGCGACGGCGTGCGGCGGTTCGGCTTGGGCGTTCGCGTAACGGGCTTTGAGCGCTTCCACAATCCGGCCCATGCGGATGCTGTTCGAGCCCTTCACCATCACGGCGTCGCCGGGGCGCAGGGTCGAGAGCACGGATTCGAGCAGGTCGGCGGAGGTGGCCGCGCAGGCGCCGCGCCGGCTCACCGGCAGCGCCTCGAAGAGGTTGCGCATCAGCGGACCGGCCGTGAAGACGAGGTCGACCTTGGCCGCTTCCACCGGTCCGGCCAGGTCGCGGTGATGGGCTTCGCCCTCGGGTCCGAGTTCGAGCATGTCGCCCAGCACGGCGATGCGGCGTCCACGCGGGCCGGTCTCGATGGCCGACAGCGTCGCGAGCGCGGCGCGGATCGAGGCCGGATTGGCATTGTAGCTCTCGTCGACCAGGAAGGCCTCGCCCGCCCCGATCGCCAGCGCGGTGCGCTCGCCGCGACCGACCGGCGGCCGCAGGGCGGCGAGCGAGAGGGCGGCGAGGGCGAGATCGGCCCCCAGCGCATGCACCACCGCCATCACGCCGAGCGAGTTCATCGCCGTGTGCCGGCCGGGGGTGCCGAGCTGATAGGTGACGGGGATGCCCATCACCACCGCGTCCACCACCGAGAGGTCGGGGCGCAGGACGATGCGCTGAGCGCGAACATCCGCCTCCGGATGCTCGCCGAAGGTGATGACGCGACCCGCGCGCGAGGCCTGGGCATGGGCGAGCAGGCGCGGATAGCTCGGATTGTCGCGGTTGATGATCGCAGTGCCGCCGGCCTTCAGGCCGGAGAAGATCTCGCCCTTGGCGTCGGCGATGGCCGAGAGCGAGGCGAAGTGTTCGATGTGCACGGGCTCGACGGTGGTCACCAGGGCGATGTCCGGCTGCACCATGGCGGTCAGCGGCACGATCTCGCCCGGATGGTTCATGCCGATTTCGAACACGCCGAACTGCGCATCGACGGGCATCCGCGCCAGGGTCAGAGGGACGCCCCAGTGGTTGTTGTAGGAGGCGATGGAGGCGTGGGTCATTCCCTGCGCCGACAGGACGTGACGCAGCGCTTCCTTGGTGCCGGTCTTCCCGACCGAGCCCGTCACCGCGACGATGCCGGCCCGGCTGCGGGCCCGGGCAGCGGCCCCCAAGGCCCGCATGGCGTCGAGAACAGGATCGTCACCCGAGCCGGACGCGTTGCCGGAAACCGCCAGGACGGGACCGGCCCCGGCGAAGTCCGGCGCGCGTTCGGTGGCGACCACCGCCGCTCCGGCGCCACGCTCCAGGGCGGCGCGGACGAAGTCGTGCCCGTCCCGTGCCTCGCCCTTGATGGCGAAGAACAGGTCGCCCGGCTGCAGCGTGCGGGTGTCGATGGAGGCGCCGGTGATGGCCCTCGGCGCGCCGTGCACGGTCCCGCCGGTGGCGGCCTCCAAGGCGTCCTGCGTCCAGAGCGGGTTCGGTTGGGTCATCGTGAGCGTTCCGCGATCGCAGCCCGGAGGACGTCGTGGTCCGAGAAGGGCAGAACCTGTGACCCCACGATCTGGCCGGTTTCATGGCCCTTGCCGGCCACCACCAGCACATCACCGGGCGCGAGCGCCCGCACGGCGGTCCGGATCGCCTCGGCCCGGTCGCCGATCTCGATCGCTCCCGGGGCAGCGGCCAGGATCGCGGCGCGGATCGTGGCCGGGTCCTCGCTGCGGGGATTGTCGTCGGTGACGATGACGGCGTCCGCCATCCGTGCCGCGATGGCGCCCATGATGGGGCGCTTGCCCGTATCGCGATCGCCGCCGCAGCCGAAAACCACCCGCAGGCGCCCGGTTGCGAACGGGCGCAGCGCCGTCAGCACGCCCTCCAGCGCTTCGGGTTTGTGGGCGTAATCGACGAGGCAGAGCCCGCCATTGGCTTCGCCGATCCGCTCCATCCGGCCCGGAACCCCGGTGAGATGTTCGAGGGCGGCGATAACGCCGGGGCAGTCCGCGTGACCGGCCGGAGTCGCCAGGACGAGACCGGCGGCGAGCAGCGCGTTCTCCACCTGGAAGCCGCCAACGAGGGGCAGGCGGACGCCGTATTCCTCGAGAACGCCGCTTGTGCCCGGCGCCAGGAGGGTAAGGTGCTGGTGAAAACCTTCGGTGCGGGCCGCGATGAGGCGTACCGTGTCGCCCTTGGTGCCGGTGGTGTGAATGTCGAGCCCACGCGCGGCGGCGGACGCCACGACCACGTCGGCATAGGCGCCGTCGAGGTTGATCACCGCCGGGATGCCGGGCTGCGCCAGGGTCGTGAACAGGCGGAGCTTGGCGGCGAGGTAGTCCTCGATGGTGGCGTGGTAGTCGAGATGATCGCGCCCGAGATTGGTGTAGCCCACCGCCGCGAGATCGACGCCGTCGAGGCGTCGCTGCTCGATGCCGTGGGAGGACGCCTCCATGGCGAGGTATCCGATGCCGTCATCGGCCAATTGCGCCAGGGTGGCGTGGAGCGTGACGGGATCGGGCGTGGTCAGCGAGCCATAGGTCGCGCCCCGTCTGGTGACGATGCCGACCGTGCCGAGGCTCGCCGCCTCGACGCCAAGGCGCGCCAGGATCTGGCGCACGAAATCCGTGACCGAACTCTTCCCACTTGTGCCGGTCACCGCGACGACCTGGGCCGGCTGCCGGCCCGAAAAGGCGCGGGCGGCGCGGGCGAGGCTGCGCCGCACATCGGCGACGGCGATGTAGGGCACGGCTCCGTCGAGATCGGCCGGCCGCGCGCCCTCGCTCACCACCGCCACGGCACCGGCTTGCGCGGCCTGCGCCACGAAGCGCCTTCCATCCGCCGCGGTGCCGGGTACGGCCACGAACACCATGCCGGGCGCGACCTTGCGCGAATCCGCCGTCAACCCGGAGACGGGCAGGCCGGCGAAGGCCGCCTCGGCCTCGGGAAACAGTGAGCCGAGGGTCGGCCCGCTCATCGCCCGTCCACCTGCGTCGCGTGATAGGCGCCGAGTTTCACCATGAGGGGGAAGGGCTTGACCGGCGGATCGAATTGCGGCGGCAGGCCGAGGATGGGCGCGACCCGCTCGATCACACGGCCGGTAACGACACCGGAATTCCAGGCGGCCGTCGCGTAACCGCCGGATTCCGGAAGGCCCTGCGGCTCGTCCATGATGGTGACGAAGAGGTATTTCGGGTTGTTCATCGGGGCAGCGGCCATGAAGGTCGTGAACAGGCGGTTCTTCACGTAGCGGCCGTGAATGACCTTCTCGGCGGTGCCGGTCTTGCCGCCCACGAAGTAGTACGGGATCGACGCCTTCTTGGCCGAGCCCTCGACGGCGTTGAGGCGCATGATGAAGCGCATCGCCTCGCTGGTCTCGGGCTTGAGCACGCGGGTGGCCTTCGCCATGGCGTCCGCCTGCGTGGTCTTCAGGAAAGTCGGCGTCATCAGGAAGCCGCCATTGGCGATAGCCGCCACCGCCGCCGTCGCCTGGATCGGCGCCACCGCGAGGCCGTGGCCGAACGCGATCGTGATGGTGTTGATCTCGGTCCAGCGCGGCGGTACCAGCGGTTCGGCGCTCTCGGGCAGTTCCGTCCGCATGCGGTCGGTCAGGCCCATCTTCTTCAGGAAGGCCTTGTGGCCGGGCACGCCGATGCCGAGCGCCATCTTGGCCGAGCCGATGTTCGACGAGTGCGTGAACACCTCCGGCATGGTGATGACGCGGTTGGTGCCGTGATACTCGTGGATCTTCTGGCGGCCCCAGTTCAGCACGCCGCCACGGGTGTCGAAGGTGGAGTTGACGTTGTACTTGCCGGAATCGAGCGCCATCGCGAGGGTCATCGCCTTGAAGGTCGAGCCCATCTCGTAGACGCCGACGTTCATGCGGTTGATGCGGTCGGGGTTGAGCGCGTCGGCCGGATCGTTCGGGTCGAAATCCGGCAGGGAGGCGAGCGCGATCACCTCGCCGGTCTGCACGTCGAGGATCATGCCGGCGGCGGCCTTGGCCTTGAAGTGCTCCAGACCCCAGGCGAGTTCATCGCGCACCGCGAACTGCGCCCGCAGGTCGATGGAAAGCTGGACCGGCGCGAGGTCGGTCTGCTTCGCCACGAGGCCGAAATCGTTGAGCGCCTTGTTGCCCTGGTTGTCGATGTATTTCTCGATGCCGGCGATGCCGATGTTGTCGAGGTTGGTCACGCCGAGGATGTGGGCGGCGGCGACGCCGTTCGGGTAGACGCGCTTGTGGTCGGGCAGGAACCCGATGCCCGGGATGCCGAGGCGGTGGACCTCGGCCTGCTGCTTCGGGGTGATCTCGCGCTTGACCCAGACGAAGCCCTTCTTGGTGGAGAGCTTGGCGCGCAACTCGGTGGCGTTGATCTGCGGAAGCACGGCGGTGAGCAGTTCGACCGCCTCGTCCTTGTCGTAGATGTTGCGCGGTTCCGCGAAGATCGAGACCGTGCGGATGTCCGTGGCGAGGATCTCGCCGTTGCGGTCGACGATGTCGGGGCGGATCGCCGTCGTGGCGGCCGCCGCGATCCGGCGATCGCCGTTATCGGGCTCCGGGAAGGCCGCCCCGAAAATCAAGCGCCCGGCGATGGTGGCGAACACCAGCGCGAAGGCGAGACCGACGAGCCCGACGCGGGTATAGGACCGCTCGATGGCGAGGTGGAACATCGCCTTCGCGTGCCGGAGCACCCACTCGGCCCGCGACACCGGCGGTGCGGCCGGTGCCTCGGGCGCGGGCTCGAGTACCGTCCGTTCGACCTGGGCGGCGCCCGGCGCGGAGGCCGGCCCCTGGGGGGCGACGGTTTCCACGGACGCGACGGATTCCCCGCGGGCGGGCGCGCCGGTCGACTCGGCTGCGTCGTGAGTCGGGACTTCGGACACGGGCACTACCTCGAAGGCGTGGTCGGAGTTCTGGTCGTGGTGGTGCGGGGCGTGATGCTGCCGGTGATGCGCGGCTCATCGGACCCGCGAGCGGCCACCGGCTTCTCCTTGGGCGTCGCCGTGGCAGCGAGGAGCCGCCCGATCTCGTCGCCGCGATCGGGACGCGCCGGCAGGTCGGCCAGGCGCCCCAGATGGGCGGTGCCGATGGGCTCGAGGGCGAGATAGCGATCGACCGCTGCCTGAAGCCGGTCCGGCCGCGTCAGCAATTGCCACTCGGCGCGCAGGACCGCGATGGCCTGACGCTCCTTCTTGAGCTGGGTCTGGGCCTTCGAGACCTGTCCCGCCTGGTAGAGGGTGTCGTACTTGATCGAGTAGGCGTAGATCGCCGAGCCGATCAGCCCGAGCACCGCGATGAGGTTGAGCAAACGGATCACCGGCGTGCCCCTCCGCTCCGACCCGTCCGCGCCGGTAGCGCCGCCAAGGTCTCGATGGCCGCCAAGGGTTCGGGCGCGGGCGCGTCCGTGCGCTCCACCGCGCGCAGCTTGGCCGAGCGGGACCGGGGATTGGCGGCGGTCTCGGCCGAGCTCGGCAGGACCGGTCCCTTAGTGACGGCGCCGAAGCTCCGGGGCGCCGGGGCCTCCAGGCTCGGCAGGTGGCGGGAGGCCTGAGCCGCCCGGCCGCTGCGGGCCGAGAAGAACTGCTTCACGATCCGGTCTTCGAGCGAGTGGAAGGTCACCACCGCGAGGCGGCCACCGGGCCGCAGGATGCGCTCGGCGGCGTGCAGCGCCTGGACCAGCTCGCCGAGTTCGTCGTTCACCGCGATGCGCAGGCCCTGGAAGGTCCGGGTCGCCGGATGGATGCCGCTCGCCGGATCGGCCCAGACCACGCTGGCGACGATGTCGGCCAGCGCCGCGGTCGTCTCGATGCGCCCCTTGCGGCGGGCCTCGATGATCGCCCGGGCGACGGCGCGCGAGCGGCGCTCCTCGCCGTAATGGAAGATGATGTCGGCGAGGTCGGCTTCCTCGGACTCGTTGACGAGGTCGGCCGCGCTCGGGCCTGCGCGCTCCATGCGCATGTCGAGGGGGCCGTCGTTGCGGAAGGAGAAGCCGCGCTCCGGCTGGTCGATCTGCATCGACGACACGCCGATATCGAGGACCACGGCATCGGCCAGCGCATGGCCGGCGCCCTCCACGCAGGCGTCAAGGGTGCCGAAACGGCCCGGCACCAGGGTCAGGCGTCCGGCCGCCTCGGCGACCAGGGGGGCGCCGCCCGCGATCGCGCCCGGATCGCGGTCGATCGCCAGAACGTGAACGCCTGGGTCGGCCTGCAGCATCGCGCGGGTGTAGCCGCCGGCCCCGAAGGTGCCGTCGACGGCGAGGCTGCGGCCGGGCAGATCGAGGGCGGCCAGCACCTCACCGAGGAGGACGGGGACGTGCGGCGCGCCGTCGAGGGCGCGCGGGACCCGCGCTTCGCGAGGAGCACGCATCATCGGATGGCCTCGGCGTGCCGCCGTTGCGCTCCGAAGCGGAGCCGGAAATCGACGGGAGTGAAGCGGCGCATGCGTCCCTTCCACGGGGCTGGAGCACGCAGGCGCGGCTCGGAGAGACGGGGCGTCTCCGGGTCGACGCGAGACGCGACCGCGCATGCGGACACCGGCCTGCCTGGGACAGGCTGCGTCCGTCGATCCGAAATTCGCCGTTGACGGGATGAATCGGGGTACCATGGGCCTCTGAGCGCCGTCAACGAACCTGGCCGAGGGGAAGCGGCCAGCGTCGATCAGACCTCAGCAAGGTTAACCGAGCGTAAGGATCGGGCGTCAAAGGCACATCCGGGATGCGCGCCGGCGCCTCGATGTCGGCGTCGAGGCGGCAGAACTTCTCGCGCGGAGGACGCGGCTTCGGCCGTCGTCGCCAAGCAATCGCGATCAGGCCGCCCGGACGTTGCCGAGGAAGTTCTCGATCTCGGCCCGCAGGGTCCGTGACTGACCTGCGAGAGCATCGGCGGCGGTCGCCACAGACTGGGCGACCTGGCCGGCAGCGTCGGCCGAACGGGCGACCTCGGAGATGTCGGTTGTCACCCGGTCGGTGCCGGAGGAGGCCTGCATCATGCTGCGCATGATCTCCTGCGTGGTGGCCCCCTGCTCCTCGACCGCGCCGGCGATGCTCGTCGTGACGCCGCTCATCGCGTGGATCTGGGACGTGATCTCCTCGATCGCCAGCGCGGCGCCGCCGGTGGCGGCCTGGATTGCCCCGATCTGCTGACGGATCTCCTCGGTGGCGCGGCTGGTCTGGGAGGCAAGCTCCTTCACCTCCGCCGCCACCACGGCGAAGCCGCGGCCGGTCTCGCCCGCGCGGGCCGCCTCGATGGTGGCGTTGAGGGCGAGGAGGTTGGTCTGGCCGGCGATGGTCGAGACCAGCCCGACGACGTCGCCGATCCGGGTCGCGGCGGCGGAGAGCGCCGCCATGGTCGCGCCGGTGCGGGATGCGGCCTGCACGGCGGCGGCGGAGATCTCGCTGGCCTGATCGACCTGCCGCCCGATCTCCCCCACCGTCGAGCCGAGCTGGTCGGCGGCGGCCGCCACGGCGGTAACATTGCCGGACGTCTGCCGCGCGGCCTCAGCCGCACTGGTGGAGCGCAGGGCGGTGCCCTCGACCGCGCTCCGCATAGTGTCCGACGACGACTGCAGCCCGGTGACCGCCTCGGCCACGTGGGTGACGATGCCGCCCACCGAGCGCTCGAAGCGGTCGGCGAGGTCGCGCAGCAGGGTGCGCCGGGCCTGATCCTCGCGCAGCCGCGCCGCTTCGGTGGTCTGGAGCTGCTCGGCGGCGTCCGCCAGGGACATGTCGCGGATGGCCATCACCGCCCGGGCGATGTCGCCGATCTCGTCCCGGCGCCGGGTCGCCGCCAGGGCCACGTCGGTGTCGCCGTTGGCGAGGCGGGTGGTGTCCTCGGTGAGGCGCTCCAGCGGACGGGCCAGCGTTCCGGCCAGCCACCACGCGGTGCCGGAGCCGACGAGGACGACGCCGCCGACGAGGCCGAGCATGGCCCAGATCTTCCAGACCGTGCCGGCATGCGTGGCCTGGATCTGGGCGCGCGCATCCTCGGCGGCCAGCGCGACGGCCTCGTCGAAACGCTGCCGCAGGCGCTGGTTCTCCTGTGCCATCCGCTCCAGAGTCGGGACTTGGGCGGAGGGCCGGAGGCCGAGCAGGACTTCCGCATCGGCGCGCCATTGCCGGGCCTCGGCCTGGGCGCTGCGGGCCAGGATCAGCATCCGATCGGACTGGGCCAGAGCCTCGAGCCGGCCCAGGAGAGCCATGATCTGATCACTCGCCGCCGTGAACTCGCGGTTGATCGGGCCCATGTCGACCAGATCGGTCATGGCGCTGACGCGGGCGATCAGATCCTCGGCGCGGTTGAAGCGGTCACGCGCGATGCGGCTCGCCTCGTTGGTCTCGGTGGTGCGCGAGCCGAGCAGGGACAGGTCGCCGACCGCTCCGAGGCCGACCCAGCCGGTCACGCCGGAGAGAAGACCGGCCAGGAGCATGAAGCCGAGGAGCGGAAGCAGGATCGTGTAGCGGATCGACATCGCGGTGGCTCTCGTATCGGACTTGGTTCAAGCGCCGTTCGGCAGGTTTCAGTTCGGAAGATTCGGCAGCGCCGTCCGGGTCTGCTCCGCAGTGAGGGAACGCAGGACCGCGATCAGGTCTGCGCGCTCCTCCGGCGCCAGCCGAAGGGGCTTCATCAGCGGCGACTTCGACGGGCGGACGATGCCTCCGGTCTCGTAAAAGTCGACGATCGACTCCAGGTTGGCGAACTGGCCGGCATGGCCGAAGGGCGCGCGGTAGGTCAGATTGCGCAGGCCCGGCGTCTTGAAGGCATGGCGCGCCAGGGGCGCATCCGGTTCGAAGGCCGCGCGCCCGATATCCTTGGTCGGGAGGCCGAGGTCGTGGAACTGGTTGTCGGTAAAGTTCCAGCCGGTGTGGCAGCCGGCGCAACCGGCTTTCCCGTTGAACAGCGCGAAGCCCCGTTGCGCGGCTGGCGCCATCGCCGCCTCATCGCCGTCCACCCAGCGGTCGAACGGGGCCCACCCGGACACAACCGTCCGCTCATAGGTCGCGATCGCGGTGAGGATCGCCTCCTGCGTCACGCCCTTGCCGGGAAACAGTTTGGCGAACCAGGCCGCGTATTCCGGCGTGCCCTTCAGGCGGGCGATGATCTCGGGAAACTTGCCGTCCATCTCCGCATCCGCGGTGATCGGCCCCATCGCCTGCGTCTCGAGGTCCGGCGCGCGCCCGTCCCAGAACAGGGTCGGAATCCAGGCGGCGTTCAGCACGGTCGGGGCCTTGCGGCCCAGCGGCGTGTTGGTCGCCCCGATGGCACCGGCGACCGGGACCTCGAAGCCGAAGGAGGGATTGTGGCAGCTGGCACAGCTCAGGTTCTGCTTGCCGCTCAAACGAGGATCGAAGAACAGCATCTTGCCCAGCGTCGCCAATTGCGGCGAATAGGGCGCGGCCTCCGGAAATGGGATCGCGGTCGGACGTTTGTAACGCGCTTTGAGATCGTCCAATTCTGCCGAAGTCGCTCCGTCGCCCGCATACAACACCATGCCGACGGCCAGCATCATCACCCCGCGCAGAAAAGCCATTGCCTAACCTCGGACCGGTTCCGCCAATAGTCGAAAGAAACAAATCTCGACTTGAGGAAGCCCAAATACGGGAATTGAATTAAATATTTCTTTGCCTGAATATTTTATAAAACCACTAGATTCCGCCATGTAATTGAAGGACGACGGATCTTCATTCCATGTTTTCCGTCTGTCTCTGGCACTTCCGAAACAAGTCCTTCGTTGGGTCAGGAAGACAATTTCGGATGCCAGGCGTTCTGGCGCGATCGTATCCGATCGAAATCCTTGGTCATCCGGCTCGAAGGGTTCGTTCTTGATCTGAAACCGAAATTTCCGCCAAGGATTCGGTCCGATAACTTACGGCATGGCGTCCAAATGCTTGCGCCGGCTCGGAGCACGAACGATCCCGGAGGCGGAACCCCGGCCGTCACGCATGAAATCGGTCCGGCGCATTTTGACGCGGCAGCCCGGACATGCCGGTATCCTCTTGGGCAGCTCCCGAAAGCGCGAGGTGGATCAGTCGGCCTTTAAGCCGGGTTCTGTAGGGCCCGGACGCCTGACGGCATCCGAACGTGGCGGCCATTCCTCTGGGACGATCGTTACCGACCGCCTCGAGCAACCAACCCGGGCGACGAGCCTGGAGAGAGGGCCTGAACGGGCCGCGAGGCCCGCCGTGTCGCCCCTATTCGGTTTTGCTCCCGGTGGGGTTTGCCGTGCCGTCCGCGTTGCCGCGTCCGCGGTGCGCTCTTACCGCACCCTTTCACCCTTACCGCGGATCGACTCACGCCAATCCGTGGCGGTCTGCTCTCTGTGGCACTGTCCCTGGGGTCGCCCCCGCCGGACGTTATCCGGCACCGTCTCTCCATGGAGCCCGGACTTTCCTCCCCGGGCCTGAGGCCCGGAGCGGCCGCCCGGCCGACTGATCCGGCGCGGGTGTGCGCCGGGCGCGGGCCGGGGGTCAAGGCCCGAGTGAGAAGGCGCGGGGGACTTCCGGCGCGATGTTCCGCACGGGGGTGCGAGATTTCCGGCGCCCGGCTTGCTGGCATCTCGAAGGAGGACTTGCCCGCCCGCGAGATGGAAGCCTGCCTCGCGGCCGGGGC
>NZ_JAGHKN010000017.1:0-99472 GCF_023093475.1 Methylobacterium sp. 37f | reverse complement strand
TCGCACCGCCCGACTCCGCCAGAACCTTGGTGATCGCCGCCGTCAGAGACGTCTTGCCGTGATCAACGTGACCGATCGTGCCGATGTTGCAGTGCGGCTTCGTACGCGCGAATTTCTCTTTGGCCATCGTCTCTTTCCTGCGGCAAGCTCACACGAGCGGTCGCCCGGGCTGTCGCTCGACGCGATGTCGAGCCGGGCGAAAGACGGTGGCTCGCTTAGAGGCTTGCCGTCCTTTGATCAAGGGCTTTGCCAAATTCGGGCCGGCCGCGCTCTACGGAACCGGGCGCCGTACCGGCGATGCGGCGAGGAGCGCGGCCTTGTCGAGGCCGAGTGCCGCGGCGATCTCGTCCAGGGCCCGCGCCTCCACGTCGACGATTCCATCGAGGTCGGCCACATCCGCGGCGATGAGGAAGGTCGCCTCGCGGTCCTCCTGCCCCCGGCCCTCGATGGCGGCGACGAGGCGCAGGTTTTCGGCCCGGCCGGCCCGCGTCCTGGCCCGGGCGATCCCGTCATAAAGTTCGCTTTCCAGCATCAGCCGGTCGTAGCCCTTCTCGAGGATCGGGTTGGCCTGCATGCCCGCCAACGCCATGTCGAACTCCTCGCTCGCGACTTCCCCGTCGGCCACGATCACGTTGGCGGCGGCCGAGACCATGGCCTGCATCAACGCCTTGTCACCCGCATAGGCCGCCACGGTCTGGCTGAACCGGCTGACGAGATCCTGGAAAATGGTCATGGCAGCCTTGGCAGCGGTCGGGTCGGTGAGAATGGGGGCGTCGACGTAGCGGAGAGGCTTTGCCGGTCCGGCGCCGGATGACAAGCGGGGCGAACGATTCCGGGTCCTGTGCGACGGGGTCAAAACATCGCCACCAGGGCGATCCCGGCGATCATCAGCAGGCCTCCGAGGAGGCGCCAGACGGTCACGCCGTGCTGCTCGAACCCGATCCAGCCGAAATGATCGAGGAGCATCGACGTCACGACTCCGGCCGTCACCAGGAGACCGAAATAGGGCGCGGCCCCGATGGTCTGGGCTACGAAGAGCTGGGACAGGATGAGGAGCGCCCCCAGGGTGCCGCCGAGCCAGGCCCAGGGCGGCACGGACCGGATCTCGTCGACGGTCGGCAGGGCGAAGCGGCCAAGCATCAGGCCGACCACCAGCAGGGTCCCGGCGCCGACCAGCGAAACAACGATGGCCGCCGCGAAGGGCTGCCCCAGGGATTTCGACAGGGTCGCGTTGGTTCCCGACTGGACCGCGTTGGCGATGCCGGCCACGAGGGCGAAGCCATAGAGGAGCCACATGGGGAATCCTGGAGAATCCTGGGCGGGAAAATGGGCGAGGAAACGGACGATGAAGTGCGTGGTGAACGGGCGTGGATGTCACCGTGATCCTGTGATCGATCCTTGGCGGCGGCGTCGGATCGTCTAAGACCGTCGGGACCATCCGGCGCAGCGGGCCCGATGGCGAAGAATCGGGCTACCTGGGGGATCTGGGCATGGACGAGGGACAGGTGCCGTTCGCGGTGCATGCGATGCCGGAGCCGGGGGAGCGCCGTGTGGCCGAGCCACGCGATCTCCGCTTCGTGCTTCGTGACGCGACGGACGCGGCCCATCGTCGCCTCGATGCGGGGTTTGCCGCTCACGACCTGACGCGCCGTGCGGATTACGTCGCCTTCCTGTCGGCGATGTCCGGTCCCTTCTGGCAGATCGAGGGATGGCTCGACGGGATCGAGGCCGCGTTCCTGCCGACCGACTGGCCCGTGCGCCGCCGCTTTCGCGAGCTTCGCGCCGACCTGGAAGGTCTGGGGCTTGCATTCGATCCCGCCGCAGGCGCCGAATCCGGAGCCGAGAGGCCGTCTGAGGAGGAGGCGCCGGGTCTGCTCTACGTTCTGGAGGGATCGCGCCTCGGCGGTCAGGTCCTGCTGCGACAAGTCGTGACCAGCATCGATCCGCAGGTTCGGGCGAATGCCCGCTTCCTGAGCCATGGCGAGGGCCAGCGCCTGTGGCCGAGCTTCGCCGCCTGGTTGGGAGCCCGCCCCGCGGAAGGGCACGAGGCCGCTATTCGGGGCGCGCATCGCGCCTTCGCGCTGTTCGCAGCGGCGCAATCTACGGGATAGACCATCGCTCTGCCGGCTCTGCGCCGCGGCGGCCGACGCATCGGCGATGCTGGGCCGCAAGATGTCACTGCCTTCCGGGAAGAGACGCCAGGGCCCGGCGCAGGGTGTCGGCCGTATAGGGCTTCTTGATCATCATCACGGCGCCGAGTTCGGGCGGGATGCGGAAGCTCTCGCCGTAGCCCGTGGCGAAGACGAACGGAATTCCGGAGGCCAGCAGGCGACGCGCGACCGGTAGGCTCGTCTCCGATCCGAGATTGACGTCCAGAAGCGCAAAGCTGGGGCGCGCCGCCTCGATCTGCCGCAGAGCCTCGTGGACGGAGCCTGCCATGTCGATGGCCGATGCCCCGAGAGAGGCCAGGATCTCCTCAGCCTCGAGGGCGATGATCATGTTGTCCTCGACCACCAGAACCGTGCCCGACAGGGTGATGGGATCGAGGTCCAGCATGGATTCGCGACCCGGCGCCGCCTGGGGCTGTGCAATCGGGGCCGGGCGCACATAGCGCGCCGGCACTGCGAAGCGCCCGCGCAGACCGGTCAACGCGTAGCTGATCTCCGCCTCGCCCTTCAGCTCGTACGGGATCGAGCGCTCGATCAGCGTCGTGCCGAAGCCGCGTCGGCTCGGCGGTTTCACCGGCGGGCCGCCGCTCTCGCACCAATGGATGACGAGGCAGTCCGACGGATCGCGCTCCCACGTCACGTCCACCTGCCCGGCGGCCTCCGACAGGGCGCCGTACTTCGCCGAATTGGTCATCAGTTCGTGGATGACCAGAGCGAGGGTGGAGAACGCCTGAGGTTCGAGGAGGACGTCGGTTCCCTCCAGGCGAACCCGGACCGCCTGCTGGTTGAGGTAGGCTTCGGCCTCGAGGGTGATCAGGTCGCGCAGCGAGCCCGGTCCCCAGTTCGTGGTGGTGATCTGGTCGTGTGCACGCGCGAGAGCCTGGATGCGCTCCCCGATCACGCTGGAAAACTCCTCGACGCTGGTCGCCCGCGATCGGCTCTGGGCGACGATGCCGCGGATGAGGTTCAGGATGTTGCGGACCCGATGGTTAAGTTCCGCGATCAGCAGCTCCTGGCGCTCTTGCGCGGTCTTGCGCTCCTTCTCGGCCGAATCGGTGAGCCGCAGGATGACTTCGAGCAGCGTGATCCGCAGCGCCTCGGCGATGCGCAGGTCCGCCGCGCTCCAGGGCGCGGACTGGCCGCGCACGACTTCGGTCCAGGCCTCGAAGCTCTTGCGGGGGGTGAGACGCAGGCCGTTCGGGCCGAGCGATGCGGGCTTTTCCGGATTGCCGGCCCAGGTCACCGTCCGGGCGATCTCGGTCCGGAAGAACACCAGGAAGTCGCGCGGCGCTCGCGAGATCGGAATCGCCAGGAGACCGGCCGCCCGTTCGGTGTAGTCGGCAGCCGGCGGATGGACCGCACCGATTTCTTGCGTCGCGAAGGCCCGGCTGGTGGCGGTCCGGTTGAGGAAGCGGACCAGGCCGGTGAATTCCTCCGCCGTCGGGGTCGCACCCCGCAGGGTGATCTGCCCGTTCACCCACACTCCGATGCCGTCGCAGGTGACGATGCCGGCAATGTCGTCGAGGAAGTCGGTGATATTCTCCAGGCTGGTGCCGCCGGAGGCGAGGGCGCCCATGAGGCGATCGTGCAGGGCACGGGAACTTCCCTCGTAAGCCGCCTCCGCCTCGCGCTCCCGACTCTCGAGAATCAGCGAGAACATCTGGCCGAACAGCTCGGCGCCGGTCCTGCGCTCCAGGGAGATGTGGCGCGGTTCGGTATGGTGGCAGGCGAACAGGCCCCAGAGCTTGCCGCCCCGCAGGATCGACACCGACAGGGAGGCCGCCACCCCCATGTTGCGCAGGTATTCGAGGTGGATCGGAGACACCGTCCGCAGCGTGCTCATCGACAGGTCGAGCGGGCGCCCGTGCGGGTCGCGCTGCGGCAGCACGGCGACCGGCTCGGCATCGACATCGGCGATGATGCGCAGCCAGTTGCGCTCGTAGAGGGCGCGCGCCTGCTTCGGGATGTCAGAGGCCGGGTAATGCAGTCCAAGATAGGGATCCAGGCTGGACCGCGCGGATTCGGCGATGACCACGCCCGAGCCATCGGGATCGAAGCGGTAGACCATCACCCGGTCGAAGCCGGTCAGCGCGCGCATCTGGCGCGCGGCCTCGCGGCAGAAGGGATCGAATCCGATGGTCTGCTGCAGCCGCCCGACCATGCTGCGGACGAGGTTGCCGGCGTTGAGATGCTCGCTGACGCTCGGCTCCATCTCCATGACGATGGCCCCATCGGAGAGGTGCAGGGCGATGTCGTAGGGTGTGCCGCCCGGTCGCAGGGGGGTGCCGAAGATCCGGTCGATGGCGTCGGGTCCGCGCAGGGCCTGCAGATGGCCGCGGATCAGGTGGATCGTCTCCCCGTCGATCAGGTCGGACAGGGGAAGTCCGAGGAGATCCGGCTCCAACAGACCGAGACGGACGGCCGCGTTCTCCGACGCGCGAACCACGATCCAGTCCGACGAGACGGCGATCAGGAAACCGAAGGGCTGAACCGCACCCAGGATGTGGATCGGCTCACGGTCGCAGGATGACAGATCCAGGGGCTGGGTTCGTTCTGCGTGATCCGTCATCAGGTCTGGTGTGCTGGGGGCCGCTGGTACCGGAGGGTGGCGCGCCCCGGGAACAACGACAGAACACCGGGAAAGTCCCGTCGATTGTCGGGGACCGGACGCAAATCCTTCGCAAATGTGACGGTCAGGCAACGCTTGCACCGAAAAGAGCAACGCATGTCCCGAAGCGAAAAGGGTTCGTCCAGCGGGAAAGACCGGGTGCGGCCGGTCATGGCCGTTCGCCGCTGCCGTGCAGAACGGCCGCGACCAAAGTCGTGCCGATCAGGTAGGCCGCAAGCGCAAGCGCCGCGCTCTCGACCCAGAAGCCGGCACGGCCCGGAACCAGGCCGAAGACCGCGATGCCGGCGGCGGCTGCGACGACCGCGACCAGAACCACCGCGATCCCGCGGGCCATCGGCGTTCGGGGAAGTCCCGTCAGCCAACCGACGGCGGCTCCGAGAAGGGCGCTGGCGACCAGCACGGGCCACAGCAACGTCATCAGAAGGGGCACGGATTCTGCCTCGCGTCGCGCGTCATGACCGGTTCGCGATTCCCACGCCCTCGGCGGCGGGCCGTACTGTCCCGCCCGCTGCGATCGCCACCTGGTCCGGTCGCAAGCCGGCCTGAAGCAGGTAGTCGACGATCGCCAGGGCCCGCTGCTGGGCGAGGTCCGGCCCCGGTTCCGCCGTTGCTGCCGGCTTCGCGTCGGTCTGACCCGGCGCGCGTTTGGCCGAGTCGGTTTTCGGCGCGGTCTTTGGTGCCGTCTTCGGGGCGGTCTTGGCGAGGGACTTGTCCTTCGAGTCCTGCTTGTCCGAGCCCTTGTCACCCGGCCTCTTGACGGTCTCCGGCTTTTCCAAACGCGTGGCTTCCAGGGACGCGGTGCTTTCCACCGCCGATTCGACAGTGGGCTTGTCGACTGCAGTCTTGTCGAGGGTGGAATTGGCGACAGCAGTCTTGGCCGATGCCGCGGGGTCGCTCGGATCGCCATGGCCGGTGATGAGGAGCCGTAGGGTCGGGCAAGTCTTCGCCAACGCGGCGATCGCATCGAGACGTGGATAGAAGGCCGGTTTCAGCGTGGCGCTTCCCGGCGAGAACACAGGGCCCGGGCCGGCCGCGCCGGCGTCGAACGCGGTCACGCAGGCCTCGGGGGTCCGGACCGCTGTCGCCCCGGGGGAGGTCAGCGTGGTCTCGGCATTCCAGCCCTGCGGCATCGCCGCCGACAGATCGACCGCGATGCGGCGGGCACCCTGCGGGTAAAGGCTCTCGCCCGTCAGGGTCACGGAGCGGTCGGCGATGCGGGCCTCGCCCTTGGCCAGGAGCGTGAAGGAGCCCGCGGTAACCTGAAGCGCGCGGGCGAGTTCGGCCGGCGCCCCCTGTCCCAGGCGGGTCCTGTCGATCAGGCGTTCGCGAAACAGCCGCGCCCGCAAGGTGCCGAGCAGCGCCTCCCGGGTTGCGGTATCCGGAAGGTGCCCGGTCAGGGTGACGCTGTCTCCATCCCGCCGCATCGCTACCCGATAGGGCGAGAGCGGACGTGTGGTCAGGGCCACGTCGCCGCGCGCGAGGCCGGCGGGCAATCCGGTGCGCAGCAGGGTGTCGATCTCGGGGATCGCCTGCGCGTCCATGGCGACTCCGCTGAGCGAGACGCGCGCCTCGGCCACGGTGACGCTGCCCTCCTGCATCAGGCCAGCGAGCTGCAGCGCCACGCGCGCCATCGCGGCCGCATCGATCTCCGGCGGGAGTCCGCGCGCGTTGCGCATCCGGTCCATGACTTGGCCGTTCTCCGCTGCGGCCGCCGCTTCGCCGCGAATCTCGGCGCGCACCGCGTCCGACACCACGTAGCCGGACAGGTCCAGTCCGCCTTCGGCGGAGCGCGTCACGACGAAGCGGAAGTTGGGAATCATAGCCGGTAGAATCGCGATCCGGCCGAGGCTGTAGCCCATCGGCAGATCGGTGAGGGCTGCTCTCAGGGCCTCGTCGTCCGACACCGACGCCGCCTCTCCGAGGATGGAAAGCCGCGTGTCCTCCAGCATGATCCGGCTGCCGGGCGTGAGGGCACGCAGGCGGGCCAGGGCGTAGGTGGCGGCGGCGGTGAAGTCCGGCGGGCCCCCGAGGGCGGCATGGGCCTGGTCTCGCAGGGGTGTTCCCGGCTCCAGCGCCGGGGCGAGTTGCTCGGCCAAGGCTCCAACCCCGATCTCGGCCGGGCGCGATCCCGTCAGGTCGACCCCGTCCCGGCTTCGCGTCGCGATCCAGACGAAGGGCGAGGCCAGCGCCACCAATCCGACCGGCCCGACCAGACGCCGAACGCCGGGGAGGGCGGCGAGGCGCCGGTGCGCGGTGTCGCGGGTCGCGGCATCGGCCGCCTCACCGTTGAGGATGAGGTCGCGCCCGGCGACCGCGACGCGCAACCACGGCTCCGCACCGGGTTCGGCCGTCGCCCGCGCGATCGCATCGGCCTCCGCGCCGAGGCGATCCTCGACGCGCGGCGTGATCCAGGCGGCGGAGACGCCCAGGATCGCTGCGAGCCCGGGCAGACCGACGGCCCAGCCGAGGCGACGGCATCGGTCGCGAAATGGAGAGGCGGCGGACACGTCGGACCCCGGTGGCAGGTGGCGCATGGAAGCGGGCGCACGTCGATGGTATTCCACAGGCGCATCGCGGCATCATGAAGGCCGATGGCCGCTCATGCGTCGCGCAGCATCTCCAGTTCGAGCCATCGGTCCTCGGCTTTCGCGAGTTCGGTCTCGGCGACCCTGAGGAGGTCCGAAGCCTTCGCGAAGCGTGCCGGGTCGCGGGCATAGAGGCCCGAATCGGCCAGAACCTCGCGCAGCTTGCCGATATCCGCCTCGAGCTTCTTCATCCGGTCCGGTAGGGTCTTCAACTCGTGCTGGTCCTTGAAGCCGAGCTTCGACTTGCCGGCCGACGTCCCAATCTCCGGGGTCTTCGCACGGTCTCGCGCATCCCCGCGCGACTCAACCTTTCCGGCACGCTGCGCGACGGCGCGGGCCTGCACGCCCTCCCCGCGCTGGGCGATCATGTCGGTGTAGCCGCCGGCATATTCGACCCAGGCCCCCTCCCCCTCGCTGACGAGAACGCTCCCGACGACGCGGTCGAGAAAGTCTCGGTCGTGGCTCACCAGGATCAGCGTGCCGGAATAATCCGCCAGCATCTCCTGCAGGAGGTCGAGGGTCTCCAGGTCGAGGTCGTTGGTGGGCTCGTCGAGGACGAGGAGGTTGGCGGGCTGGGCGAGCGCGCGGGCGATGAGCAGGCGGTTGCGCTCGCCGCCCGAAAGCACGCTCACCGGAGTGCGTGCCTGCTCCGGGGCGAACAGGAAGTCCTTGAGGTAGCCGATGACGTGGCGGCTGACGCCGCCGACGATCACCGAATCGCCGCTACCGCCGGTCAGGACCTCGGTGACCGTCATGCTCGGCTCCAGCACGGCGCGAGCTTGGTCGAGGAGCATCATCTTGAGGTTGGTGCCGAGCGCCACCGTGCCCGAATCCGGCGGTACCTGCCCGGTGAGCAGGTTGATCAGGGTGGTCTTTCCGGCCCCGTTGGCGCCCACGATGCCGAGGCGGTCGCCGCGCATCACCCGCAGCGACAGATCGTCGACGATCCGGCGTTCTCCGTAGGCCTTGGCCGCGTGCTTGGCCTCGATCACCAGGGCACCGGAGCTCTCGGCCTCGGTCGAGGTCATGGTGGCGGTGCCCACGGGGCGCCGGTCGTCGCGACGCTCCTTGCGCAGCGCATGCAGGTTGCCGAGCCGGCGCACGTTGCGCTTGCGCCGCGCGGTGACGCCGTAGCGCAGCCAGTGCTCCTCGTCGGCGATCTTGCGCTCGAGCTTGTGGCGGTCGCGCTCCTCCTCCTCGAAGAAGGCGTCGCGCCAGGCCTCGAAGGTGGAGAAGCCCTGCTCGATACGCCGGGTCACACCGCGGTCGAGCCAGATCGTGGTCTTCGACAGGGCTGAGAGGAACCGCCGGTCGTGGCTGATCAGCACCAGGGCGCCACGCACGCTCTTGAGTTCGGATTCGAGCCACTCGATGGCCGGCAGGTCGAGGTGGTTGGTGGGCTCGTCGAGGAGCAGGATGTCGGGCTCGGGGGCCAGGGCCTGGGCCAGGGCGACGCGGCGTCCTTCGCCGCCCGACAGGCTGCGCGGGTTCTCTGCGCCGGTGAGGCCCAGGCTCTCCAGCAGGTAGCGGGCGCGATAGGCGTCGTCGTCGTGGTTGAGCCCGGATTCGACGAAATCGAGGGTCGTCTCGAAGCCCGAGAAGTCCGGCTCTTGAGCCAGGTACCGGATGGTGGTGCCTGGCTGAATGAAGCGTTTGCCCTTGTCGGGCTCGACGAGCCCGGCGGCGATCTTCATCAGGGTCGACTTGCCCGAGCCGTTACGCCCGACGAGGCAGGTGCGTTCGCCGGGCGAGATTGCGAGTTCGGCGCGCTCGATCAGCGGCGTTCCGCCGAAGGTGAGCGCGACGTCTTGGAGGGTGAGGAGCGGAGGAGCGGCCATGGGGCCGGCTTATGGCAGCGACAGCGCCTCCGAACAAACCCGCAATCCGGGCGGGCTCACATCGTCGGGTTGGCGGGACCGGTCGGCATCGGGTCCGGGGCGATGGCGGGGCCGATATCCGGATCGTTGACCGGGATCTCGGTGGGCGTCACGTCCGGGGCCTCGGTGGGCGTCGTACCCGGCACGTCGGTGCCGGGGGTGTCGGGGCCGGGCGCCGGTGTCTGGGGGGCCTCGTAGGGCGTCTCAGGCACCGGGGCTTCCGGGATCGGGCCGGGGTTCGACATCGCTTAGCGCCTCTCAGAGCCTCAGGAACGGACCGGTGGAACAGTCCGCCCCGGAGGGAGGTTCCGAGCGGCGGCGGCCCGCCTTCACTTCCCGCTCGCCGTCACTTCTTGGTCAGGAGCAGATTGCCCTCGCTGCCGAGCTTCTTCTGGATCTGCTGTGCGAACAGGGCCAGCAGCAGGGGCAGCCGGACCTCGACCCGCACGGTCTCGGGGCGGACATCCACCTGCCCGTCGACCTTCTGGCCCAGGGCCGCCATGGCGAAGTCGAGCCGGTCGTTGGTCCAGGCCATCTTTTCGACGGCGACACCCGCCTTGGCGAACAGCCCGTCCGCCTGGGTGATGCCATCCGCGATGCGCCGGCGGGCCTCGGCCAGGCCGAGTTCATGAGGGATTTCGACGATCAGCGGCTTTGCCATGGGGTTCTGAGCTCTCGGTTCTGCCGGCGAGATGGGGCCGGCTGGTCCATCTCACAACGCCGACCGGCCCGATAAGCTCAGTTCTCCACGAGCCCAGGTCATCACGAGCTCAGTTCATCACGCGCTTAGTTCACCACGCTCAAGGCGACATAGGTCGTGCCGCCCATCCCGAGCGCACGGGCCGAGCCCCGGGCAAGATCGATGATTCGACCGCGCACGAAGGGGCCGCGATCGTTGATGCGTACCACCACGGAGCGGCCATTGCGCTTGTTCTCGACCCGGACTCGGGTGCCGAACGGCAGGCTGCGGTGGGCGGCCGTCATCCCGTTCGGATTGAAGCGCTCGCCGTTCGCCGTCCGGTGCCCGCTCGCATACCAGGACGCGGCGCCGCTCTGGGCGCTGGCTGGTTGAACGGCGGCGAGTGTCACGACGGTCCCGATGATGGCAGCGGCCCCACGAACAGGCTTGATAGTCATCCGCATTCCCTTTGTTGTTTCGGATGGCCGGCAAAATGAAGCGGAACGGGGCCAAAATGAGACCGGCGAAATGTGGCCTCAGGTGCCTTGTTTGAGGCTATAACGATTTCTTGATCTCCAGTTGTGTGCGGCGATATTGTCGAATAACCGCGCGGATTCCAATGATGCGGAGGCCTTGCTGTCGCATAGATCACGCCGGTGAAAATGGGCTGTGACGGGCCCTCCGGTACAACGTTGGGCTGCGACAGAACGAAACTACCGATGCGCTGAGCGAAACCCTGTCCTGCAGGCGATCGTAGCGGGCGGACGGAGAGAATTTTTCTCCCGATCGAGCGAGAGGTGAATCCGCCGGCCCGAGCGGGTCTTCCGACGGGCCGAGATCAGGCGTGGCGTCAAGCGAGCCGTTGCCTGAGGTTGACGTGCGATGACATTGGATCTGCAAAGCCGATATTTGCAGTGACCGCCGGAATAGCCTGCTTCTGCGCGGAACGACCAACCCGGCAAAAATTGCAGCCCCAAATCGAGACGTCTTGTCGGGATGCCGGCAACCCGGCCTTTACGTTAACGGGGCCAAGGTCTGCCGGTCAGTCGCGTAACCGGTGTTTGCCATGGCTTCCCTGCGTACCGCGGTCGCCGACACCGCCGCCCGGAAAAGTGTCTCGCGTGCCGGGCGGCTCGTGTCAGCGCCGCGGATGGGTCTCGTACCCCCCGCTCAGCGTCTTCCCCTCGACGAGATTCTCGTCGGCGATTGCATCGCGGCCATGAACGCCCTTCCGGCGTCCAGCGTCGACTGCGTCTTTGCCGACCCGCCCTACAATCTCCAGCTCGGAGAGGGCTCGCTGCTGCGTCCCGACCAAAGCCGCGTCGACGCCGTCGACGACGACTGGGACAAGTTCTCGACCTTCGCCGCCTACGATGCCTTCACCCATGCGTGGCTCGCCGCCGCGCGCCGGGTGATGAAGCCGAACGCCACCCTGTGGGTCATCGGCTCCTATCACAACATCTTCCGGGTCGGCGCCACGCTGCAGGACCTCGGCTTCTGGATTCTCAACGACATCGTCTGGCGCAAGGCCAACCCGATGCCGAACTTCCGAGGCAAGCGCTTCACCAATGCGCACGAGACCCTGATCTGGGCCTCCCGCTCGGCGGACTCGAAGGGCTACACCTTTCACTACGAGGCGCTGAAGGGCGGCAACGACGACGTCCAGATGCGCTCGGACTGGTTCATCCCGCTCTGCACCGGCGACGAACGCCTGAAGGGCGCTGACGGTCAGAAGGTCCACCCGACCCAGAAGCCGGAGGCGCTGCTCGCCCGCACCCTCCTGTCGGCGACCAACCCCGGCGACGTGGTGCTCGATCCGTTCTTCGGCACCGGCACCACCGGCGCCGTCGCCAAGCGTCTCGGCCGCCGCTTCATCGGCATCGAGCGTGAGACGGCCTATGCGCAAGCCGCCCGCGCCCGCATCGATGCCGTCGAGCCGCTGTCGCAGGCGGCCCTTCTGGTGGCGCCGAGCAAGCGCGCCGAGCCGCGCGTGGCCTTCCTCAGCGTCATCGAGGCGGGGCATATCCGTCCCGGCGAAACCCTTACCGACGCGCGCGGCCGCCACAGCGCCATCGTGCGCCCCGACGGAACCCTGATGGCCGGGCCGGCCACGGGCTCGATCCACAAGATCGGCGCCCTGGTGCAAGGCTTCCCCGCCTGCAACGGCTGGGATTTCTGGCACGCCACCCGCGACGGCAAGCCGGTCCTCATCGACGTGTTCCGGGCCAAGATGCGCATCGCCATGGGTTCGGCGGCTTGAGCCGCGCTCGCGTTTGTCAGGGATCGGTGGAAACCGGTTATCCCGACGAGACAAGCGAAAACGAAAAACTCTAACGCGTCCGGGGTCGTCCGCGCTTGCGCGGACCGACCGGGGGTGCCGCGTCGGCCGGTGCCTCGAACCCACCCATCTCGTCGTCGATGTCCCGCGGCGGCGCCGGTGCCGGGCGTGGGGTCGGCTTCGGCACGGGACGGAAGCGCGGCTGAGGCGGTATCGATTCCGGCTCGGGGTCGGCGAAGAGCGGTGTGTCCGGCACGCTCCGCATCGCCTTCGGCCGACCGGGCTTGGCGGCCTTCTCCGGCTCGGGCTTCGGGTCGAAGGCGTGCGCCAGCACCTTCTTCATCACGCCCGGCAAGGGCTCGTCGTCGAGGTCGCGGCGCGGCGTGAAACGCATGCCGGCGGGCGCCGCCGTGCTGAGTGCGACCTTCGCGCAGAACACCGTCAGCTCAAGGGGGAAATGCGTGAAGCCGTGCCGCACCAGCCCCGGCAGGCGCTTCCAGCGGGCATCCAGCGGCGCGTCGAGGAGGGCCTGGGCCGGGTCGTAATCCGGCTCCCACGGGCTCATGGGCGGCTCGGCCATGGCTCCCAGCAGGCCCTCGGGGGGACGGGTACGCAGCAGGATCGCCTCGTCGCCGCTGCGGATCGCCACGAAGGCTGCGCCCCGTCGCAGCGTGCCCTTCACCGCCTTCACCTTGCGGGGGAAGGTCTCCTGCAGGCCGAGGGTGCGGGCGCGGCACGGCGCCATCCAGGGGCAGAGGGCGCAAGCCGGACGCTTCGGCGTGCAGATGGTGGCACCGAGATCCATCACGGCCTGGGCAAAGTCGCCGGGGCGGTCCGACGGCACCAGAGCCTGGGTGACGAGACGGATTTCGGGGCGGGCCGCGGGCAGCGTCGTCTCGATGGCGAAGAGCCGCGTCATCACCCGCTCGACATTCCCGTCTACCGCCGCTTCCGGCCGGTCGAAGGCGATCGCCGCCACGGCGCCCGCCGTATAGGCGCCGATGCCGGGAAGCTTGCGCAGGGCCGCCGCCGTGTCGGGGAACCGGCCGGCGGCCGCTACCGCCTTGGCGCAGGCGTGCAGGTTGCGGGCGCGGGAATAATAGCCGAGCCCGGCCCAGGCCGACATCACGCTCTCTTCCGGCGCCTCCGCCAGGGCTTCCACCGTGGGAAACCGCTCCAGGAACTTCTGAAAATACGGCTTCACCGCCGCAATCGTGGTCTGCTGCAGCATCACCTCCGACAGCCAGACCCGGTAAGGGTCGGGTGTCTCACTCGGCAGCGCCCGCCACGGCAGGACCCGACGATGCCGGTCGTACCAGGTCAGAAGGTCCGCGGCCTCGGGGGCGAGAGGTGTTGTGTGGGACACGGGCACCGGCGCGTGGTGGGGATGCCCGTCCATAGCCGTCCGGCCGGACGCTTCAAAGCGCGCATTCGGCGAAGCGGCTTCGAGTGGTGCGGCTTCGAGCGGTGCGCCTTCGAGCGAAGCCGCTCGGAGGAATGCGGCTTCGGCCCGCCGGAACCGCATGCTAACCATTGAACGCGATACCGGAGTCTCGGACCCGTCGCGAACCGACCCACGGAACCCTGCGCATGGCGCGTGTCAAACCCCTTGCCGAGTTGCTGGAGGGCTGCATCGGCCCGGCCTTCGCGGCGCAAGGATTCGCCTCCACCGATATCCTGGCCGCTTGGCCCGAGATCGTCGGGGAGCGGCTGGCGCGCTACTGCCAGCCCTCCAAGCTCGAATGGCCGCGCCGGCGTCGGCGCGAGGAGGAGGGTCGTTCCGATCCCGGCACCCTCGTGGTCCGGGTGGAGGGCGTGTTCGCCCTCGAATTGCAGCATCTCGCGCCGGTGGTGATCCAGCGCATCAACGCGCATTACGGCTGGGCCTGCATCGGCAAGATCGTGATGCGCCAGGGCCGGGTGGACCGGATCGGGCGCCGGCCACCGCCCCCGGTGATCGACCCCGTTCGCCGCGGCGAAGTGGCGCTCGCCGTGCAGGTGATCGAGCACGATGCCCTGCGCGATGCGCTCGATCGTCTCGGGACCGCGATCATCGCGACCACCCACAAGCGCTAGTCGACGCATCCGGTTTCGCGCGCGTTGGCGCATGCTCCTGCGCGCGAGTTGGCGCATGCTGCCTTGTCAGGACGCTTGCGGGATTCTACCGCATCGCTGACGAACAGATTTGGTCCGCGACCGGAGCCCGCCCCGAGCATGATCACCCGACGCGACGCCCTGAAAGCCACCGGCCTTGCCGTCGGCGCGGCGATCCTCCTGCCCCGGTTCACCCTCCCGGCCGTGGCCGAGGATGCGAACCTCTCGACCCTGATGGAGCCCGGCCCGCTCGGAGACGTCTGGCTCGGACCGAAGGACGCCAAGGTGACGATCATCGAATATGCCTCGATGACCTGCTCGCATTGCGCCGCCTTCCACAAGAACACCTGGCCGGCCCTGAAGGAGCGCTACATCGACACCGGCAAGGTGCGCTTCACGCTCCGGGAATTTCCCCTCGACCCTCTGGCGACGGCGGCCTTCATGCTGGCGCGCTGCGACGGGGATGCGAAATACTATCCCATTACGGACCTGCTGTTCGACCAGCAGGCGGGCTGGGCCTACGTCCAGAAGCCGCAATCGCCCGTCGATGCCCTGGAGCAGATGCTGCGCCAGGCGGGCTTCTCGAAGGAGAAGTTCGAGGCCTGCTTGAAGGATCAGAAGATCTACGGAGCCGTCAACGCGGTGAAGCAGAAGGGCATGGACACCTTCAAGGTCGATTCGACGCCGACCTTCTTCATCAATGGCGAGCGCTTCAAGGGCGAGATGACCATCGACGGGATGGAAAAGGTGATCAAGCCGCTCCTCGGCGCCTGATCACCCACCGGCTCCCGGCTTTTGCGAACGCCTGGGGGCGGATCGGTAAAACACGAATTTCTCGTGTGTTGCCAGGACCTTACGCTGTGTCGAGGGTGCCTTGACACCCAAGGTAGGCGAAACTATGGTGCGCCCCGCCTGACGGAGGCGTTCCGACCGGTTCCCAACCCTCTCGCCAATGTGAGTTTTCGCCGTGAGCGGCAACGAAACAGGGGACGAAGGCGGGGACGGACGGAAGAAAGCACTGGACGCCGACCTCTCCCAGAGGCTCAAACGTCTTGAGACGCAGATTGAGCGGAAGCGGCCCAGTGCCCCTCCCGGTCATTCCACGCGTCCCGGTCCCGCGACCGGGCCTTCTCCTCTCGGCCAAGCGATGCGGCTCTCGACCGAGTTCATCGCGGGCGTCCTGGCCGGGGGCATTCTCGGCTGGATGTTCGATCATTTCCTCGGGACGAAACCCTGGGGGCTGATCGTCCTGCTGATGCTGGGCTTCGCGACCGGCGTCTACAACGTCATGCGTGCCGCGGGATCGCTCTCGAAGGCGCCGACGACGGAACGGGACCCTTGAGTGGTCCCGATGGGGAACGCCGCACGCGCGGCCGGACCAGGGTTTTTCAGAATGCCGCTTCGGCGGCACCGGTGGTGGCGGGTCGTCTGGCTCGCCAAGGTTCAGAAGGGCGGGAGCGGCAATGGCCGTAAAGATGGATCCGATCCACCAGTTTGAGCTCAAGCCGCTGGTCTCCTTCGGTCATATCGGTAACCAGGAGATCGCGTTCACGCAGTCCGCGCTCTACATGTTCGCCGCCGTCGGGATCATCGCGCTGATCACCGTGGTGGCTACATCCCGCCGCTCGGTGGTGCCGGGCCGCATGCAGTCGATGGCCGAGATCTTCTACGAGTTCATCGGCTCGACCCTGCGCCAATCCGCAGGCCACGGTTCCGAGCGGTTCATGCCGCTGATCTTTTCGCTCTTCATGTTCGTGCTCGTGCTGAACATGCTCGGCATGATCCCCTACGCCTTCGCGGTGACCAGCCACATCATCGTCACCTTCGCGCTGGCGCTGCTCGTGATCGGCACCGTCATCGTGTACGGCTTCATGGCCCACGGCACGAAATTCCTGAAGGTCTTCGTGCCCTCCGGCGTGCCCGGCTGGCTGCTGCCGATGATCGTCGCCATCGAGATCGTGTCGTTCATCTCGCGCCCGATCAGCCTCGCGGTTCGTCTCTTCGCCAACGTGCTCGCGGGCCACATCGCGCTGAAGATCTTCGCGGGCTTCGTCCCGGCCCTGCTCGCGGCCGGTGCCTGGGGTGCGATTTCGCCGCTGCCGCTGGCGCTCAGCGTCGCCGTCACGGCCCTTGAATTCCTCGTCGCCGGTCTGCAGGCCTACGTCTTCGCGACGCTCGCCTCGATCTATCTCAGCGACGCGCTGCATCCCGGCCACTAAGGCGCCGGGACGCCATCCCCTTCCGTCCCCGGTTCGCGATCGCGGCCGGATTTCTCTCCACGCAACGACGATACGGACACCAGGAGCAATTTGATGGATCCCTTAGCTGCCAAGTACATCGGTGCCGGCCTCGCCTGTCTCGGTATGGCGGGCGCCGCCATCGGCCTCGGCAACCTCTTCGGCCAGTTCTACGCCGGCGCGCTCCGCAACCCCTCGGCCGCCGACGGCCAGCGCGGCAACCTGCTCCTTGGCTTCGCGCTCACGGAAGCGCTCGGCATCTTCTCGCTGCTCGTCGCGCTGCTGCTCCTGTTCGCCGTCTAGTCGAAGCGAACCGATATCGGACCGGACGCGGCGTCCCCGAGGGGATGCGATACGCGTCCGGTCCTGACCAACTCATTTTCCGAAGGACGTCATGGCTCAGCCGGCGCACCCAACCGCAACACAGGATGGTTTCATGGCGACTCCGCCTGCAGAGCACGGCGGCGGCTTTCCGCCCTTCGAGAGCCATACCTTCGCATCGCAGCTGATCTGGCTCGCCCTGGCCTTCGGGCTGCTCTATTACCTGATGGACAAGATCGCCCTGCCGCGCATCCAGGCGATCCTGCATGATCGCGCGGTGCGCCTGTCGGGTGACCTCGACGAAGCCCAGCGCCTGAAGGCCGAGGCGGACACCGCCGGAGCCGCATACGAGAAATCCTTGAGCGACGCGCAGGCCAAGGCGCAGGCCATCGCCCTCGAGACCCGCACCGCCCTCACGCAGGAAGCCGAGACCAAGCGCAAGGCGCTCGAGGCCGAGCTCAATGCCCGCATCGCCGCCTCCGAGGCGACGCTGCGGACCCGGACCACCGAGGCCATGGGCAATGTCCGCGGAATCGCCGGCGAGACGGCTTCGGCCATCGTCGAGCGCCTCACCGGCCGCAGCCCCGACGAGGCCTCCCTCGCCAGGGCCCTCGACAGCGTCGCGTTCCCGCACTGAGGCGGACCGCCAAACCAAACCTCACCGGCCGAGCCTGAGGGTCCTCCGACCCGGGCTCACCCGCCGGACGCCACCACGTTGGGACGACGAGCATGTTGTTGGAAGCCGAGTTCTGGGTCGCAGTCGCCTTCGTGCTGTTCATGGCCCTGGTCTGGAAGGTCGGCGGCTTCAACCAGGTCACCAAGGGCCTCGACGGCCGCGCCAAGCGCGTCCGGCACGAACTCGACGAGGCTCGTCGGCTTCGTGAAGAGGCTGCCGGCGTGCTCGCCGATTACAAGAAGCGCCGCTCGGAGGCCGAGCGCGAGGCCGAGGCGATCGTGGCGTCCGCCCGCGAGGAGGCCCAGCGCATCGCCGAGGAGGGCCATGCCCGCCTGAACGACTTCATCGCCCGCCGGACGAAGTCGGCCGAGACCAAGATTGCCCAGGCTGAGGTTCAGGCTACCGCCCAGGTCCGTGCCGCCGCCGCCGACGCGGCCGTGAAGGTCTCCGAGGTGATCCTGCGCGAGCGCATGCAGGGCGAAGCCGCCGAAGGTCTGGTCCGCCAGAGCCTTGGCGAGGTCCGGAACCGCCTCCAGGCCTGAGGTCGCATCCCCGATGCCGGGTCTTTCCCGCACCGGGCATCGGCACACCGATCCTCTGCGACATCGCAGAAGCCGCCGCGAGGCGGCTTTTTCGTTTTCCGGGCGCCTGCCCGTCGGCGGCATGCTATAGCGCCGGCCCGATCGTGCCGGCGCCACGCCGCAGCGGAGTCCCGATGCAGCCGATCATCTCGATCCAGAACCTGTCGAAGGTTTACGCCTCCGGCCTGAAGGCCCTCGACGGCATCAGCCTCGACATCGCCGAGGGCGAGATCTTCGCGCTTCTCGGCCCCAACGGCGCCGGCAAGACCACGCTGATCAGCACCGTCTGCGGCATCGTCACCGCCAGCGAGGGGCGCATCCTGGCGGCTGGGCACGACATTGCCCGGGATTACCGCAAGGCGCGCCGCCTCATCGGCCTCGTGCCACAGGAACTCACCACCGACGCCTTCGAGACGGTGTGGGCCACCACGAGCTTCAGTCGCGGCCTCAACGGCCTCAAGCCCGATCCGGCCCATATCGAGCGGGTGCTGCGGGACCTCTCCCTGTGGGAGAAGCGCGACGCGCGGATCATGACCCTGTCCGGTGGGATGAAGCGGCGCGTTCTCATCGCCAAGGCGCTGAGCCACGAGCCGCGCATCCTCTTTCTCGACGAGCCGACGGCGGGCGTCGACGTGGAATTGCGGCGGGACATGTGGCGGCTCGTCCGGTCCCTGCGCGATACGGGCGTCACCATCATCCTCACCACGCATTACATCGACGAGGCCGAAGAGATGGCCGACCGCATCGGCGTGATCCGCAAGGGACAGATCATCCTGGTCGAGGAGAAGGCGGAGCTGATGCGCAAGCTCGGCAAGAAGCAGATGACCCTGAACCTGCAGGAACCGCTCACCGCGCTTCCCGACTCCCTGGCCCGCCACGATCTCACCCTCAAGCCGGGCGGCCAGGACCTCGTCTACACCTACGACACCAAGGGCGAGCGCACCGGCATCACGGCGTTGCTGGCGGACCTGGCCCAGGCCGGCATCCGATTCCGCGATCTCCAGACCAGCCAGTCGTCGCTGGAGGAAATCTTCGTCGACCTCGTGAAGGAGCGCGCATGAACTGGTATGCGGTCCGTGCCATCTACGGCTTCGAGATGGCCCGCTTCTGGCGCACGGCGCTGCAGAGCATCGTCGCCCCGGTCATCGCCACCTCGCTCTACTTCGTGGTGTTCGGGGCGGCCATCGGCTCACGCGTCGCCTCGGTCGACGGCGTCGCCTACGGGGCGTTCATCGTGCCCGGGCTGATGATGCTGTCGCTGCTCACGCAGAGCATCGCCAACGCCTCCTTCGGCATCTACTTCCCGCGCTTCGCCGGCACGATCTACGAAATCCTGTCGGCGCCTGTGTCACCGCTGGAAATCGTCTTGGGCTATGTCGGCGCAGCGGCCTCGAAGTCGATTCTGATCGGCCTGATCATTCTTGCCACCGCCACCCTGTTCGTGCCCCTGCGCATCGAGCATCCGTTCGTGATGGTGCTGTTCCTGCTCCTGACGGCGGTGACCTTCAGCCTGTTCGGCTTTCTGATCGGCCTCTGGGCCGACGGCTTCGAGAAGCTGCAGTTGGTGCCACTCCTCATCGTCACCCCGCTGACCTTCCTGGGCGGCAGCTTCTACGCCATCGAGATGCTGCCGCCGTTCTGGCGGGCGGTGAGCCTCGCCAATCCGGTGGTCTACCTGATCAGCGGCTTCCGCTGGTCGTTCTTCGGCACCTCGGATGTCGGCGTCGGCGTCAGCTTCGCCATGGCGCTGGTCTTCCTGGCCCTGTGCCTTGCGGGCGTGACCTGGATCTTCCGGACCGGCTATCGTCTCAAGAGCTGAGGTCCGGCGGCACCCGGTCAGGGCCGCTGCTTGAGAAAATCGAGGACGCCGGCCCGATGGCCCCGGTCACCCACCGCCGTACTATGATCGCGGTTCTGCAGTTCGAGCGCGGTGGCGTTCGGCAGGAGAGCGACCAGAGCCGGGCCGGAACCCGAGACCGTATCGAGGGTGCCGGTGGTGACCAGGGTCGGCGCGCGGATCTCCGCGACCTCGGCCCGCGATAGGGCTTGGCGCGAGCCGCGCATGCAGGCGGCCAGGGCGCGCAGGTCGCTCTTCGTCTGCTCGGCGAAGGTTCGAAAGGCGGCGGCGGTCGGGTTCGGGGCCGGCGCACCGGGCTCCGCCTCCAGGGCTTCGGCGATGCCGTCCGGAAGCCCCCTGCCCTCGACCAGGTGGAGGCCGAGACCGCCCAGCAACAGCGAGCGCACCCGCTCCGGCGCGTCGAGGGCGAGGAAGGCGGCGATGCGCGCACCCATCGAGTAGCCCATCACGTCGGCCCGGGCGACGCCGAGATGGTCGAGCAGGCGGCGCGCGTCCTGGGCCATGAGGTCGGCCCCGTAGAGATCCGGGTCGTAGAGCTTCTGGCTCTCGCCATGGCCGCGGTTGTCGAACGCGATGGTGCGGTAGCCGGCCTGGGTCAGCGTCCGTACCCACAGGGTATTGACCCAGTTCACCGCATGATTCGAGGCGAAGCCGTGGATCAGCAACACCGGATCGCCGGTGCCGCCCTCGGCCGGCACGTCGATATACGCGATCGCGACACCATCGGAATCGAAGCTCTGCATGGGCTCGGGCCTTATCGGTCGGGGCATGGTGCCTGCCTCCTTGGACCGTGCGGCGCCCTGACGAAAGCCCCGCGATGCTGCTCGCCGGAAAATCTCAACGGCAGATGTCTCTGCCGGACCGCCTCGTTCAAACAGAAAGCGGCGGCAGGTTTCCCCTGCCGCCGCTTTTCGTCAGACCGGTCGGATCGCGAGGATCAGAAAGTGATACCGGTTTCGAGCATGTAGCGCTCCTGCGAGGTCTTCAGGCCGCTGCGGCCGAAGCCGAGGCCGGGGGTGATGTCGTAGAGCTGGACCGTCGAGAACTCACCGCGGACGAAGTAGCGGTCGAAGGTGAAGGTCGGGGTGACGGTGAAGGAGAAGGCCGAGCTGCCGGCACCGTAGAGGACCGACGTCTGCCCAAACGGGTTTCCACGGTTGCCGCTCTGGCTGATGTACTCGACGCGGCCGGCCAGGGCGAAGTTGTCGGTGAAGGCGTAGCTGGCGAGAAGTGCGCCGCCGATCGTCTCGGCACCGGCGAGGCCGAGCACCACGCTGCTCTCGACGTTGGTGTATTGGACGTAGGGCGTCACGATCCACGGACCGTCGGCATAGGTGTAGTTGGCGCTGATGATGCTGCTGTTCTGCAGAGCCGCCGGGGTGGCGTATTGGTAGCGCAGGCCGCGGCGGCCGAAGGGGTTGACGAAGTCGAAGTTGGTGTAGGTGGAGAAGTGGGTGCCGCCGTTGATGCCGACCGTGTTGGCGGCGTCGATCTTGTAGGTGATCGCACCCGTGACCCAGTTGATCTCACCCGAATAGAAGCCGTCCGTGGCAGCGAACGATGCCGCCCACGGACCGTCCGAGTAGTTCACCTGCACGCCCTGGTTGATCACGTTCTCCTGGTTGAAGAGGAGGCCGCGCGAGATGTTCAGGTTCTGGAAGGTGAACGGCAGCTCGGAGCCGATCAGGGTCGGCATGCGGCCGCCCTGGACCGACCAGTTGTCGTTGATCACGTACTTGCCGAACACGATCGGGGCGGGAGAGTACAGCAGATCGGTCTGATCGAAGGTGCCGTAGATCGGCAGACCGAGACCCGGGATCGAGTAGGCACCGAAGGCGGCATAGAACTGGAACGGCCCGTCAGCCTTCTGGATGAAGCCCATCAGGTTCGAGACGTCGACGCGGCCGGCGCGATCGCTCGGCAGAGGCGCGGGCGAGAACGTGTACTGGTTCGGCTGCGTGTAGAAGTAACCGGTCACCGCGCCGCCGACATAGATGTCGCCGAAGCCGCCAATGGTCAGGCAGGCCGGGTTCGGGTTCTGCTTGATGATGCCGCCATAGGCCGGGAAGGTGATTTCAGCCTTGCAGGACGCCGGGATCGGAGCCGGAGCTACGGGCGCCCTCAGATCGGCGGCGTAGGCACACACCGAGGAGAGAAGGATGGCCGTAAGAGCAAGGAGCGGTTGCTTGATGGTCATTGGGGAACTCTGAGGCGGGATCGATGTTGCATTGAACGTCTCAAAGTACCTGCGTCGCGGCAAAGCTATCCTTTGTGCATCCGCCTACTTTTGAGGCAGATTAGACCTGCGCGCCGCGGTTTGGGTCGTGGTGTTGCCACAATGGAACAGGTTGCGACTGGCCTCAGCCCGTCGGATCGCTCGTCGGTTGAGATGAACCGGTTCCGTCTCGCAGCGATGAGCCTCGATCACGGCTCGTGTCCGTCGCATCGCTGCGACCTCCTAGGGCGCTGCCACAGGTGCCGTTCGCCGCGCCGCGGGCGCCACCGCTTGCCGCCGTGCTCCCGCGCTGGCATCAGCAGGCGCGATGAAAGACTTCCAGCCCTTCGGCACCTACGCTCCCACCGGCCTCGTCGCGGGCATTGCCCGGCAGACGGGCCGGCTTTCCTATGGCAGCTGGGCGGGTCGGCGCCTCGCCCTTTTCCTCCGCCGCGTGGCGATCGGCCTGCTCCGCGGGGCGCCTCTCGATGTCGAGCGCTATGGCGCCCGCATGCGGCTCTACCCCTACAACAACAACTGCGAGAAGAAGGTGCTCTTCACGCCGCAATTCTTCGATCCGGAGGAGCGGGATTGTCTGCGTGCGAAGCTGCGGCCGGGCTGCACCTTCCTGGATATCGGGGCGAATATCGGCGCCTATGCGCTGTTCGTGGCCGCCTTCGCGGGGCCGCGCGCCCGCATCCTCGCCGTCGAGCCCCAGCCCGACGTGTTCGACCGCCTGACCTACAACATCGGTCAGAACCCGTTCGGGACGGTCAAGGCCGTGGCCTGCGCCGTCGCCGACAAGGCCGGCGAGTTGACCCTGTTCGTGGATCCGCGCAACCGGGGCGAATCGAGCCTGAAGATCGTCGGCACCAACGAGGGCGCTCAGATCCGCGTCCCGGCTCTGCCCCTGCTGGACCTCGCCCGCGGCGAGGGCATCGAGCGCATCGATGCCATGAAGCTCGACGTCGAGGGGGCGGAGGATCTGATCCTCGAGCCGTTCCTGCGCGCCGCCCCGGCCTCGCTCCATCCCGGGCTGCTCATCGTCGAGAACGGCATCGACCAGTGGCAGATCGACTTGCCCGCCCTGCTGGAACAGCACGGCTACCGCCGGATCGCCCAGACCCGCCTGAACCTCATCTTCGAGCGCACGCCCTGACGGCAGGGCCTTTTGCCCGGATGCGCCGCGCTACAGCACCGGAATGGCATCGGCCACGGTGATGCCGGCCGGGTCGATCCGGCAGCGATGGGCATGGACGGCGACACCCGCCGCACGGGCGGCCTGGAAGGCGCGGTCGAAGGCCGGATCGAGGTCGCGGGCGGTGTCGAAACGCTCGGCCCACATCTGCACCACGATGATGACCATGGCCCGGCCTCCGGCCTCCACCACGGCGGCCAGCTCGGCCATGTGTCGGGCGCTCCGGGCCGCGACGCAATCCGGAAACTCCGCCAGACCCGGCACCCGCATGAGGTGGCAGTTCTTCACCTCCACGTGGCAGGCCGGAACAGGAGCACCGGTGGGGCTCTCCCCGGAGGCCAGGAAGTCGACCCGGCTCGCGCGGCCGTAGCGGACTTCCGGGCGCAGCGCCGTGTAGCGGGCAAGCGGCGGCAGGGTCCCGTCGGCGAACGCCTCCGCCACCAGGGCGTTCGGCCGCATCGTGTTGATGCCGACCCATTGCGGCCCGCCCGGCAGGTCCGCCTCCACCAGCTCCCACGAGAAGGCGAGCTTGCGTGTCGGGCTGCGGGCCTCGGAGAGCAGGACCCGCGCGCCCGGCGCCGTGAGGCCCAGCATCGCTCCCGGATTGGCGCAGTGGGCCGTGACGATGCGCCCGTCCGCCAGCGCCATCTCGGCCAGAAAACGCTTGTAGCGACGCACGAGGCGCGCCTCGATCAGGGGCGCGGCGAAGCGCATCGGCGGGTCCGGGGTCACAAACAGGTTGATGTCCGCCCCCGTCACCCCGGAATCGGGCGGCGATGAGGCGTCCGGGCTGGTCAGTGCTGGCCGGATGCGACAGACTCCATCGGAGAGTCCCGCTCCATGGGACATTCCCGGATCGTCGTCCGGGATCGTCTGTGTTCGTCCGCGAGGCCGCCATGTTCAACCTGTTCGACATTCTCCAGGCGCAGGCGGGCGCCCAGACTCAGGGCTCGGCGATTCCGGGATTCGGGTTTCCGGGGGGGGGGCTGCAGAGCTTCGGGCCCCAATTCGGACTGTCGCAGGAACAGGGTCTGCGCGCCATGCAGGCCCTTCTGCCGGCCCTGACCATGGGGTTGCAGCGCAATGCGGCCCAGGACCCGATGGGCTTCGCCCAGATGTTCAACCTCGTCGGCCCTGCCGCGCCGCCGCCGCCGTCGCAGATGGACATGCTGGTCAAGCAGCTCTTCGGGTCGCCCCATCTCAGCCAGGCGGTGCTTCAGCAGGCGGCGACCGTGAGCGGAGTGGCGATGCCGGCCCTGAAGCAGATGCTGCCCGTCATGGCCGGCATGGTGGTGGCGGGCATCGTCCACGTGATGATCAATCAGGCGCCGCAGCCCGCGCCGGCGCCCCGTGCGATGCCCGATCCGTTCGGATTTTCGCCCAATGCCTGGTCCGACATGATGCAAGCCTTTCTGACGGGCGGTGGTCTGGGCGTGAGCGCTGCACCCGCACCCCGGACGCCACTTCGTCCGGCTCCGGCACGCATCCCGACAGCTGCGACCTCAACGACGCCTTCGGCGAAAACCTCCGCGAAGGCCCAGGCCAATGCAGAGAGCAAGCCCGGCGCAGATGCAGGCTTCGATCTAATGCAGCAGATGTTTCAGACCGGCCTGGAGGTGCAGCAGGAGAACGCGCGGGCGATGCAACGCCTGTTCGACACGTTCTGGCAGGCCCCGAAGAAAATCGACGCTGATTCTGCACCCCGCGAAACCTCCGTCTCCGGAGATCCTTCGAGGCCTGCCCCAAGGGCTGGGGGGCCAGGCCGCCGCTGAGGGCCGGTCGGCGGGATCAGGACGACTAGCTCACGAGCTTGCTGCCAATATAGGTGTACATCGCGGCGGTCTGGTCGGCCATGTAATGGATCGCCGTCACGATCGCTAGGAAGACCAAGCCCATAATTAGGCCGTACTCGATCGCCGTAGAACCGGTCGTATTCTTGAGGAAACGTCCGACGAGGGCGGAATTGGCAGTCCATGACCGCAGGCTGGCTCGTTTGGATACCAGATCGGTCATGGTCGCATCGTGTCTTTCGTCTGGCCTAGCCGGCTGATGGGTAAAGGGTCTTTCTTGCGGAGGCCTTAAGCTGATGGGCGAGCCCGGAGGTAAATTCCGAAAAATTCTTTCGGAAGGATTTTGCCGGTGGCGAAATCTTCGGCTGGCACCGGGTCTTCGGCTGGCACCGGGTCGTCGGGGGAATGCCCGCGACAGCCCGGTCCGTCCTGGGGGTCGCGGGTCGGCGCCCGTCAGGCCTTGCCGGATTCCTTCCGCAGCTCATCGATCCGCTGCGAAGCTTCGGCCTTGTCGAGGTCCGGGTCGAACGAGTCCGGCGACTTCGCCTCCTCCGACAGGGTCTTGAGATAGGAGGCCTGCGCGCCGGTCATCGGCTCGCCGCCAGTGGTCCACTGGCTCGGATCCTTGATCTGATTGGAGGTGTCCTTCGGGTCGGTTTTCGGGTTGGTGTCCGACTCGGCATGCTGGGTCTTGGCCATGGTGTGTTCCTCGAGTTCACGAAATGTTCTTGTGAACGCGGCGATCGCAGACGGGTTCCAGCGGTCTCGCGCTGCGGATCGCCGTGTCCCGTAGTCAAGTGTCCCAGGCAAGTGTCCCAGGCAAGTGTCCCAGGTCTCGGTGCAGGGTTCCACACGCTGATGCGGTGCTGTCCGGCCGAGCCTGGTTCGGCCAACGCGGGACGCCGGCCGGAATCGCCTGACGGATCCAGCCGGTGTTGTTCTCGACCAGGAGACTTGACGGTTCATCGGGGGGCTGGAACATGTCAACATCACTGACATAAATCGAGGTCGCCCCCGACGTGAGTGCCCCCGTGATGCGAGACGCCGATCCCGATGCAAAGCTGCCGACCCCAGGCTCCGGTGACGATCTGATCGAGCTCCTGTTCTTTGCCTACCGGGATTTCGTCGGTGATCCCGACCGCATCCTGGCCCAGTATGGCTTCGGGCGGGCGCACCATCGCGTGCTGCATTTCGTCGATCGCTATCCGGGTCTTACGATCGCCGAACTTCTGGATATCCTGCGCATCACCAAGCAGAGCCTCAATCGGGTGCTGAAGGATTTGATCGAGCAGGGCTACATCGCGCAGAAGACCGGCACGAACGATCGCCGCCAGCGCCTTCTGTTCTGCACCGCCGCCGGTGCCGACCTCGCGGGCGATCTCATCCGGCTGCAGAGCCGCCGGGTGGCACGGGCGCTGACGGATTCCGAGCATGGCGGCGAGCGGCCGCTCTCGGCCGAAAGCTTCCTGTTCGGCATGATCGAACCCGACGCGCGCGCGGCCGTCCGGCGCCTCATGGCGCGCCGCACCCGGAGCGCCGCCTGATGGCCGCGCCCAGCCCGCGCCTGGGCAGCGAACTGCCCGACCATGCGCCGCACATCCTGGTGGTCGACGACGACCGCCGCGTGCGCGAACTGCTGTCCCGTTTCCTCTACGAACAGGGATTTCGGGTGACGTCCGCCGGCAACGTCCCGGAGGCCCGGATCAAGGCACAGTGCTTCGTCTTCGACGCCCTGGTGCTCGACGTGATGATGCCGGGTGAGAGCGGCTTCGACTATGCCCGCGAAGTGCGCCAGACCTCGCGCGTCCCCATCCTGATGCTGACCGCCCGCTCGAACCCCAACGACCGGGTGATGGGTCTCGAGATCGGTGCCGACGACTATCTGCCCAAGCCTTTCGAGCCGCGCGAACTGATCCTGCGCCTGTCCAACATCATCAAGCGGCGCAGCGACGATGGCGGCCGGGCCCGGGGGCACGACACCGTGACCTTCGGCCCGTTCTCCTATCGCATCGACCGGGGCGAGCTGCGCCGCGAGGACGAGACCATCCGCATCACCGAGCGGGAGCGGGAAATCCTGACCATCCTGGCGCAGGCCGGTGGGGCCAACGTGGAGCGTGAGGCGCTGGCCGGGAGCGGGGGCCTCGCCGCCGAACGCAGCATCGATGTGCAGATCAACCGTCTGCGCCGGAAGACGGAGGTCGATCCGACCAATCCGCTGTTCCTGCAGACGGTGCGGGGCGTCGGTTACCGCCTCGCAATCGACTGATCCGCATGGCCGCCTCCGGCCTCCTGCAGCGCACCGCGACCCGTCTCGCCGCCCTGCCCCGCCCGGCCCGCCTGTGGCGGCTGCTCAGCCGCGCCATCGGCGACGTGCTGCCCAAGGGGCTCTATGCCCGCTCCCTGATCATCATCATCGCGCCCGTGGTGCTGCTCCAATCGGTGATCGCCTACACCTTCATGGAGCGGCACTGGCAGCTCGTGACGCGGCGTCTCTCCGCCGCCGTCACGGCCGATGTCGCCGCGCTGATCGACATCTACGAGAGCTATCCGCAGGACAAGGATTCCGAGACCCTGACCCGGATCGCTAACGACCGGCTCAACCTCGACGTCGACATCCTGAAAGGGGCCAAGCTCCCGCCGGCGGGGCCGCGCCCGTTCTTCTCGATCCTCGACGAAGCCCTCTCCGACGAGATCCGGCGCCAGATCCGCCGGCCCTACTGGATCGATACGGTGGGCCGCTCCAGCCTCATCGAGATCCGAGTGGCGATCCCCGACGGGGTGATGCGCGTCACCGCCCGGCGCAGCATGGCCTATGCCTCGAATTCGCACATCTTCCTGCTGTGGATGAGTGGATCGTCGCTGGTGCTGCTCGGCGTCGCCATCCTGTTCCTGCGCAACCAGATCAAGCCGATCCTGCGTCTCGCCGCCGTGGCCGAGAGCTTCGGCAAGGGTCGTGAGATCGAGTTCCGGCCGCGCGGCGCCCGCGAGGTCCGTCAGGCGGGCCATGCCTTCATCGAGATGAAGCGACGCATCGAGCGGGCGATGGAGCAGCGCACGACCATGCTCAACGGGGTCAGCCACGACCTGCGCACCATCATCACGCGCTTCAAGCTTTCCCTCGCGCTGGTCGAGCAGACCCCGGAGGTCGAGGACCTGCAGCGCGACGTCGACGAGATGAGCCGGATGCTGGAGGCTTATCTCGCCTTCGCGCGCGGCGATTCGGGCGAGGCGGCGGTGCCGACCGACATGCGCGCCCTGCTGGAGGACCTGCGCACCGATGTGGAGCGCCTCGGCGCCCATGTGGACGCGGTGGAAATGGACGATCACCCGGACGTGACGTCCTTCCACGTGACGCTTCGGCCGGACGCGATGCGGCGCTGCCTGTTCAACCTCGCCGCCAACGCAGCCCGCTACGGCGACACCGTGCTGATCACGGGCCGGCGCGAGCACCGGGCCTTTCTGGTCTCCATCGACGATGACGGACCGGGCATTCCCGCCGATCAGCGGGAGGAGGTGTTCAAGCCCTTCGTGCGCCTCGACGACGCGCGCCAGGATGCCGGCGGGTCCGGGCTCGGCCTCTCCATCGCCCGCGACATCGCCCGCGCCCACGGCGGAGACGTCGCCCTGCACGACAGTCCGCTCGGCGGTCTGCGGGCGACCGTGCGAATTCCCGCCTGACCGGGCTTCTTCGTTCGTGCCGTAGCGTCTCGGTCCCGCAGGAGCTTGGCCAGACGATCTTGGCGCGCACCGCCCCGCGATGCTATGGGGAAGGCAGTGAACGCCACACGGTCCGGTGAACCGGGTCCGACAGAGGTTGAGAGACCCGCATGAACAACCCGCTGACCCCCCTCCTGATTCTCCTGCTCCTGCCGATCACCGCCATCGGCGCCGTGCTGTATACGGATGCGGGCATCGAGCCGGCCCTGTTCTACGCCACTGTGAAGACCTTCGTGGTGCTGTTCATCGTCGCCGGCGGCCTCTGCTTCGCCGCAAGCCGCCTCGCGGCCCGCACCGAGGGCTGAAGCTTTCGGGTTCGCGGCAGCGAACCTGTTCGCGACACTGACGAAAACGCCCGGGCCGAGAGGTCCGGGCGTTTTCGTTCAGGGGCCATCCCGGCGTCGCTGGCCTCGCCCTACTCCGCCGCGATGCGGGGCTGGAACGGCTTCGGGTCGTTGGCCGAGGGCGTCGCCGGCAGCGCGAAGGCGCCTTCCGTCGGCTCGTCCACCGCGCCGATGAAGCGGCCGAAGACACGCACGAACAGGCGCGACAGGTCGTCCACCAGGATGAAGATCGCCGGCACGAAGATCAGCGACAGGCCGGTGGAGACGATGAGGCCGCCGATCACCGCGATCGCCATCGGCGCCCGGAACTCGCCGCCGATGCCGAGGGCCATGGCGGAGGGCACCATGCCGGCCGCCATCGCGATGGTGGTCATCACGATCGGCCGGGCGCGCTTGCGGCCCGCATCGACGATCGCGGTGACGCGGTCGACCCCGCGCGCCATCTCCTCGACGGCGAAGTCCACCAGCATGATGGCGTTCTTGGTCACCACGCCCATCAGCATGAGGATGCCGATCACCACCGGCATCGAGATCGGCTTGTTGAAGATCAGCAGGCCCAGGATGGCGCCGCCGATGGAGAGCGGCAGCGAGAACAGGATGGTCAGCGGCTGCAGGAAGTTGCCGAACAGCAGCACGAGCACGCCGAACACCATCATCAGGCCGGCGCCCATGGCGAGGGCAAAGCCTTCGAACACCTCGCCCATCACTTCGGCGTCGCCGGTCTGCCGGATGGTCACGCCGGGCGGAAGGTCCTTCGCGGTGGGAAGGTCGAGGATCGCGGCGATGAGCGAGCCCAGGGCATCGGACCCCTCCATGTCGGCTTCCAGCGCCACCCGGATGGCGCGGTCGTAGCGGTCGATCGCGGTGGGGCCGCGCCCGAGGCTGAGATCCGCCACCGTGGAGAGCGGCACCGCCCCCCCGCCCTTCACCGGGACCTTGAGGGTTTCGAGCTGCGAGAGGTCGCCGCGCAGGCGTTCGGGCAGTTGCACGCGGATCGGCACCTGCCGGTCGATGGTGTTGAACTTGGCGAGATTCGCACCGATGTCGCCGATGGTGCCCACCCGCACGGTCTCGGCGATGAGATCGGTGGAGACGCCGAGTTCGGCCGCGACGCCGGGCTTCGGGCGGATGCGGATCTCGGTGCGGTCGAGGGGCGCCGTCGAGAGCACGTTGACGAGGTGGGGAACGCGCGCCGCCTCGCGCTGAAGCTTGGCCGCCGTATCGGCCACCACGGTCTTGTCCGGGCCGGAAACGATCAGGGTGACGTCGCGCTGGCCGCCCTCGCGCAGGGCCCAGAACCGGATGTCGGGCTCCTCGTGCAGGATCGCCCGCACGGCGGTATCGACCTGCTTCTGGGTGCGGTGGCGGGTGTTCTTCGGGGTGAGATTGATGGTGAAGGTGGCGAGCCGCACCTCCTTCTTCCCCGGCAATTGGCGGCCGCCGTCGATGAAGACGCTGCGTACCTCCGGCAGGGCGCGGATGCGTTCCACCAGGCTGTCGGTGACCCGCGTGGTGTCGGCGAGGCGCGCGCCGGGCGGCAACTCGACCACGAAGATGGTGCGGGCCGCGTCCTCCGCCGGCAGGAAGCCCGCCGGCAGCAGCCCGGTCGACAGGATCGACCCGGCAAAGCAGGCCAAACCGAGCACCAGTGTGATGAACTTGTGGCGCACCGACCAGGCGACCACGCGGGTGTAGCCGCGCATGACGGGCCCGTCCCGCGTCAGGTCGGGGCCGTGGTCGCGCAGGAAATACGCGGCGAGCAGAGGCGTGATCAGGCGCGCCACTAGGAGCGACATGAACACCGCCGCCGCGATGGTCAGGCCGAACTGCTTGAAATACTGTCCGGCGATGCCGCTCATGAACGAGACGGGCGCGAAGATCGCCATGATCGTCGCCGTGATGGCGATGACGGCGAGCCCGATCTCGTCGGCGGCTTCCAGGGCGGCGCGGTAGGGCGACTTGCCCATGCGCATGTGCCGGACGATGTTCTCGATCTCCACGATGGCATCGTCGACGAGGATGCCGGTCACCAGCGTGATGGCGAGCAGGCTGACGGCGTTCAGGGAGAAACCGAGGGTACTCATCACCCAGAAGGTCGGCAGCACCGAGAGCGGGAGCGCGATCGAGGCGATCAGGGTCGCGCGCCAGTCGCGCAGGAACAGGAACACCACGATCACCGCCAGGGCGGCGCCCTCAACGAGGCTCAGCATCGCCGAGTGGTAATTGCCCACCGTGTTGATGACGGAGGTGTCGATCAGGTCGAAGCGCACGCCCGGGTAGCGGCTCCCGAGTTCCGCGATGCGCTTGGCCACGCCGACCGCGACTTCGGCGTCGCTGGCGCCGGTGGAGCGCGAGATCGCGAAGGCGACGACCGGCTCGCCGTTGAAGCGGGCGAAGGTGCGGGGCTCCTCCGAGCCGTCGACCAGGGTGGCGAGTTCGTCGAGGCGCACCTTGCGGCCGCCGGGCACGATGATCGAGGTCTCCGCCAGGGTGTCGAGGCTGGCGGCACCCGCCAGGGTCCGGATCGACTGCTCCTGGCCACCGAGTTCGCCACGCCCGCCGGCCATGTCGGCGGCGGTGAGGCGCAGTTGCCGATTGACGTCGGCCGCCGTGATGCCGAGGGCCAGCAGGCGGTCGGGCTTCAGGGTCACCCGGACCTCGCGGGCGACGCCGCCGAGGCGCTCGACGCCGCCGACGCCCTTCACGCTCTGGACTTGCCGGGCGATGACGTCGTCGATGAGCCAGGACAGGTCCTCCGGGGTCATCGCGGGCGCCGAGGCGCCGTAGATCATGATGGGAAGGCCCGCGATCTCGACGCGGTTGATGATCGGCTCCTCGATGGTGCGGGGCAGGTTCACCCGGACCTTCGAGAGGGCGTCCTTGACGTCGTTGACCGCCCGGTCGCTGTTCACCTCCAGGCGGAACTCGATGGTGGTGCTGGAGACGCCTTCCGAGATCGTCGAGATGACGTGCTTGACGCCCTTCACCCCCGCCACCGCGTCCTCGACCACCTTGGTGACCTGAGTCTGCAGCTCGGACGGGGCCGCCCCCGATTGCAGGACCTGGACCGACACGATCGGGATGTCGATGTTGGGGAAGCGCGTGATCGGCAGGGCGCGGAAGCTGACCAGCCCGAGGACGACCAGCACCAGGAAGAGGACGAGCGAGGGGATCGGTTTGCGGATCGCCCAGGCCGAGATGTTCAACCGCATGGGATGGTCCGATCAGCGGGGAGCGGCATCGGCCGCCTTCAGGGGCGGGACGACGGCCCGGACGCGATCCCCGTCGCGCAGGAAGCTGCTGGCGCGGGCCACCACCGCCTCGTCCGCCTGCACGCCGGAGCGGATCTCCATGAAGCCCTCGGCCGCGAGGCCCGGAACGATGCGGCGCGCTTCGACGTGGTCTTTCGCCACCACGAAGACGCTCGCGGCACCATCGGCGGCGTAGAGCACCGCCGAGAGCGGCACGGCGACGCCGGTTCGGCGGGCGACCTCGACCTTGCCGCGCGCGAAGGCGCCGATGCGCAGGGTGGGGTCGGGATCGAGGCTGATGCGGACGCGGCCGAGGCGGGTGGCGCGGTCGATCTCCGGATCGATGCGGCGGACGCGGCCCCGCAGGGTCCGGCCCTCGTCCCAATCGAGCTGGACCGGGTCGCCCACATGCAGGCGCGGCATCCAGGCCTCGGGAATCTCTCCCTCGAGCTCGATCTCGCCGCGGGCGATCAGCCGGAACATCGGCTCACCGGCTGCCGTGGCGGTGGCACCGACCCGCGCGGTGCGCCGGCTGACGATCCCCGCCTCGGGGGCCCGGATCTCGGTGCGGGCGCGGCGCAGGGCGATCTCGGCGCCCTGCGCCCGCGCGGTTTCGAGATCGGCTTGGGCGAGCTGAAGGCCGCCGCGGGCGGCGGCGAGACGGCCCTCGTTGCCCTGTGCGGTCGAGATGCGCTGTTCCAAGGTTACGGCGGTGGCGTTGCCGGTGCGGACGAGGCTGCGGGTGCGCTCGAGCGCCAGGTTCGCCTCCACCTGCGCGGCCTCGGCCTGAACGATCTGGCTGCGGGCCTGGATGATCGCGGCCTGCGCCTTGGCCAGGGTGGCGACATTGGCGGCTTCCTGGGTCACGATCATCTCGAGGGAGAGGCGGGCCAGGGGCTGGCCGTGCGCCACCTGCGCGCCCTCCTCCACCAGCAATTCGGTGATGCGGGTGCCCTCGATCTCCGGAGCCACCAGGATTTCGTCGCGGGGCACCAGGGTTCCGGTGACCACCGCGCGCTCGATCACCGCGCGCTCCACGGCTGCGACCACCGTGACGGCCGGTGCCACCGCGGCGGGCTCCGGCACGGAGGCGGGCTCGGCGGCCCAGGCCCTGCCACCTGTCGCGAACGCGCCAGCCATGAGGGAAGCGGCGAGAGCGAAGGCGAAGCGGGATCCGGGACCGCACATCGGGGAGCGAAGGGGCTGCATGACTCGCTCGGCGACGACGGGAGGCCGATGTCTGGTGCAGGAGGCCGGCGTTTTCATGGCGTATCCCCGGGCACGGCCGATCGCGGCGCCGACGAGCGGTCGGGGAGCAAGAAACCCTGCAACTTTTCGCCAGGCATCACGTTGGGAGAAGGATAGACTTTTCCCCCGCGAGGGTTAACCAATCATGAGCATCTTCGAAGTCCGTCAGCAGACCAATGGCGCCGTTCTGTGGACCGGCAGTGCCCTCGACGCGAGTTCGGCCCTGGACGCGATGGCGCGCGAGGCCGGGTATTCCGACTACACGGCTCTGCCGGAGACGATCCGCTCGGCCTGCCCGGTGGCCCGCGCCATCGACTGATTCGCCGCCGGATGACCGTTTCAAGCCCGGTCGTCTCCAAGCCCGGTCGACCATCAGCGAAACGCCCTCCCGTCCGATCGGACAGGAGGGCGTTTCGCGTTGGACAAGCAGATTCGGGACGTCGTCCCTCAGTGGTTGGCCTGGGCGGCGGCGAGGTCGGCGCGCACCATCTCGTCGACGAGGTCCGGGAAGGTGACGGTGTGGGTCCAGCCGAGCTTCTCGCGGGCCTTGGTGGGGTCGCCCAGAAGCTGGTCGACCTCCGTCGGCCGGAAATACACCGGATCGATCTTGACCAGCACCTGGCCGGTCTTGGCGTCGAGGCCCTGCTCGTCGACGCCTTCCCCGCTCCAGACCAGCGTCCGGCCGACCACCGCGAAGGAGCGCTCGACGAATTCGCGCACCGAGTGCATCTCGCCGGTGGCCAGCACGTAATCGTCCGGCACCTCCTGCTGGAGGATGCGCCACATGCCCTCGACGTAGTCGCGGGCATGGCCCCAGTCGCGCATGGCATCGAGGTTGCCGAGATACAGCGTCGGTTGCCGGCCGACCTCGATCGCCGCGACCGCGCGGGTGATCTTGCGGGTGACGAAAGTCTCGCCCCGGGTCGGGCTCTCGTGATTGAACAGGATGCCGTTCGAGGCGTGCATGCCGTAGGCCTCGCGGTAGTTCACCGCGATCCAGTAGGCGTAGAGCTTGGCCACCGCGTAGGGGCTGCGCGGATAGAACGGGGTCGTCTCGCGCTGGGGCACCTCCTGGACCTTGCCGTAGAGCTCGGACGTCGAGGCCTGGTAGAAGCGCGTCTTCTCGCTCAGGCCCAGGATGCGGATCGCCTCCAGCAGGCGAAGGGTGCCGATGGCATCGGAATTGGCGGTGTATTCCGGGGTCTCGAAGCTGACCTGGACGTGGCTCTGGGCACCGAGGTTGTAGACCTCGTCCGGCAGGGTTTCCTGCATGATGCGGATCAGGTTGGTGGCGTCGGTCAGCTCGCCGTAATGCATGTGGAAGTCGGTCCGCGCGAAGCGGGGATCGTCGTAGAGATGGTCCACGCGTCCGGTGTTGAAGGACGACGAGCGGCGCTTGATGCCGTGGACGATGTAGCCCTTCGCGAGCAGCAGGGCGGCGAGATAGCCGCCATCCTGTCCTGTGACGCCCGTGATCAAAGCTGTTTTCTGCGTCGTGGACACGCTTTTCTGCGTCGTGGACATGCGTCGCTCCTTAGGGCGTCGGGAGGGGAATGAGGCGCGCGGCCGGCCGGGTCAGGCCTCGGGGTGATGGTGGCGGAACCACGCATAGGCCTCCGCGATCCCGTCGCGCAGGCCGATCCGCGGCCGCCAGCCGAGGGCCTCGAGGCGGGAGGTGTCGAGGCGCTTGCGCGGGGTGCCGTCGGGCTTGGTGGTGTCGAAGTCCAGTTGCCCCTGCCAGTCGAGGACGTCCGCGATGGTCTCGGCCAGCGCCCGGATGGTGACTTCCTGGCCCGAGCCGACATTGACCGGACCGTCGCCCGAATACGACCGCATCAGGAAGATGCAGGCATCGGCCAGATCGTCGACGTGGAGGAACTCGCGGAACGGGGTTCCGGTGCCCCAAAGCGTGATGCGGTCGCGGGCGTCGCGCCGGGCCTCGTGCACCTTGCGCAGGAGGGCGGGCAGGACGTGGCTGCCCTGGGGATCGTAATTGTCGCCCGGCCCGTACAGGTTGGTCGGCATGGCCGAGATGAAGTCGGCCCCGTGCTGGCGGCGATAGGCCTGGCACAGCTTCAATCCGGCGATCTTGGCGATGGCGTACCATTCGTTGGTGGGCTCGAGCGGCCCGGTGAGAAGCGCGTCCTCGGTCATCGGCTGGGCCGCCATCTTCGGATAGATGCAGGAGGAGCCGAGGAAGAGCAGCTTCTCGACGCCGACCGCATGGGCGCTCTGGATCAGATTGGCCTCGATCATGAGGTTGTCGTAGAGGAAGTCGGCCGGATAGGTGTCGTTGGCCACGATCCCGCCGACCTTGGCGGCGGCCAGGATCAGGGCCTGCGGCCGCTCCGCCGCCATCCAGGCCTCGACCTCGGCCTGGCGCCGCAGATCGACACGGTCCCGCCCGAGGGTCAGGATGGTGCAGTTCTCCGAGGCGAGCCGGCGCACCAGCGCCGCACCCACCATGCCCCGATGCCCCGCGACCAGGACGCGCTTGCCGGTGAGATCGTAGGACCCGGACCGTTCGGTGGATGACGTCATCGGATGACCAGATCCTTGAGCCCGGCATCCGGCCGGGCCTTCGCCCGCGCCTTCCGGCTTCCTGCAGATCGGACCGCGATAGCAGAGACGGGGCGCTTCGGAAATCGGGCCCCTGGACGGTGGTTCAGGTCGGCACACGGCCCGCAGGAGAAAGGCCCGCAGGAGAAAGGCACGGCTGCAACCGGCTGTTGCGGGCGGCCCCGCCCGGCCGCACGAGGCCCTTCAGGGCAGCCCGACCGTTTCGAGCGACAGGTACCGTGGATTGAAGCCGCTGAGGGTGACCAGTCGTGGCACGTTCCGGATCGTCAGGAGACGGGACCGCAGCTCGATGAGGCCCTGGCGCTTCAGGTCCTGGAGCGTGCGATTGACGTGAACGGTGGAGAGTCCGGTCGTCTCGGCCAGATCAAGCTGCGACACCGGCAGATCGTAGCTGTCGCCGCGCGTCAGCCCGATCGCCCGCAAGCGCAGGAGCAGTTCCAGGAACAGGTGGGCGATGCGCTCGATCGCGGAGCGGGACCCGACATTGACCAGCCACTCGCGCGCGGTCGCGTCGTCGACCAGCGTCGCCCGACGCATCGCCCGGATCAGCGACGGCTGATTCACGATGAGGTCCTGGAGGGTATCGAGTTCGATCCGGGCCACGCGGCAGCTGGAGAGGGTGCTGATCGCATGATCCCGGCGCGTCAGCAGGCCGACATCGACGTCGCAGAAATCACCCGGCACCAGATAGGCGAGGATCTGACGCGCACCGCTGCTTCGGACCTTGTAGCGGCAGGCCATGCCCTCGAGGAAGACGAAGAGGCAGTTCGGAATTTCGCCTTCGTGGGCGAGATCCGTCCGCGGGGCGACCAGGCTGGCCTCGGCGGCGAGACGGGTCAGCAGGTCCCGTTCGGGCTCCGCAAGAGGTCCGAAGCGCTCGAGTTTATGGATGAGCGGTCGAACCGCGCGGCTTTCCACTTCGGAGCCGGCGTCGAGGACCAATCCCGTCCTGCGTGATGCCGGCCTCATCGACCCGCACGCAACGCATGCGAGGAAGCAAGGTGATGGATGCTCACGCTCCACTTCGCATGACCTGTCACTATTGCTTGATCCTCGGCCCGTTCATCCTGCCCATGGGCCGACTAGCGCGTCCTATCGCCGAGAGCCGGGCAAGGAGAGGCGACGCTCAGCGCATCGTTCCCTTGCATCGGCAGGCGCAAGCGTCTTCCAGCATCGACCAAGCCAGGGATTTCCCACGAATTTGCCCCAGCTTCCTGGCTTATAAATCCGAATTTGCTGGGTTGAACACCGGTCTTCGGCTTCGGTGTGGTGCCCGACACTTGGCGAATGTCGACTACCCGACAGACGTCTTTGCGGGCTTGCCTTTGTCTCGCATCGTACAGATAGTCGGGGATCGCTTGTATATATTCCTGTGTATGGGTTCACGAGAGACTATTTGTGCTCTTGCCCCAAGGGACAAGGCCGTGTCGCTGCTAGAGCAATCTGCCGTTCGTAACCGTTTGCTCAAACGTCTCGCGCCAAGCGATTTCGCGTTGCTTCAGCCGCATCTGCGCTCGCTTCCGACGGAGTTGCGCCAGGGGTTGATCCAGCCGCATCAGCCGATCCGGGACCTCTTCTTCCCGGAGGCGGGCTATGCTTCGATCACCACGTCGGGGAACAGCAAGGTCGAGGTCGGCATCATCGGGCCCGAGGGTGTGGTGGGAGCCGCGCCGGTGCTGCTCGGCAGCGACCGCACGCCCTACGATCACTTCGTGCAGAATGCCGGCGAGATGATCGCCATCGGGGCCGCGGAGCTGACCTCGGCCACCGAGCGCAGCATGACCCTGCGCAAGCTGCTGCTGCGCTTCGTCCAGACGCTGCTGGTTCAGACGGCGCAGACGGCCTTCGCCAATGCCAGCTACAACATCGAGGTCCGGCTCGCCCGCTGGCTCCTGATGTGCCACGACCGGGTCATCGGCGACGAGCTCACCGTGACCCATGACTTCCTGTCATTCATGCTTGGCGTCCAGCGCACGACGGTGACGCTGGCGCTGCAGATGCTCGAGGGCAACCGCCTGATCAAGGCCCGCCGCGGCCGCATCGAGGTGCTCGACCGGGCCGGTCTGCTGGCGGTCGCGGGCGACAGCTACGGCGTGCCCGAGGCCGAATACATCCGGCTGATCGACGAAGCCTGATCTCGACGGGCCAGCCGGCAGGGCCGGCACCCACCAGTCACCACCCCCACGCTGTCGTGCTCCCGGACGTCGATGAGCTCGGCGCTTTCGGCAGTGAACACGTGCCGCGTGCGCCGGTTGACCGACTACGCATCATGCGTTCCTCCCCAGACTTGGCCCGCCCGGCTTCGGCCGCGGCGGGCTTTTTGCGGCTTTGTTCCATGAGGAAACTAAATAATCTTCGCTGTATCCAATGACTTTGGCACGGAATGGTACGGAAACGTGCCGTAGATCTACGAAAGTCTTCCCATTAACCTGTGTTGATGCGAGTGTGTTCCTGGTTTTGCACACTCTCGGCAACTGAAGGGAACCGGCCAGTTGCTGGCCTTTATCGTTCCCAGTTGCCCGAGAAGAGACTGGATGACAGCGCAATCCGCATCCGATGTACCGACTCGCTTGACCTCGAATGAGGCGCCGCAGATCGCGCCGTCGATCCGACGATCCCTCGGCCAGCATCTGCGCGAGACCTACGCCTCTCTGGAGGACGAGCAGCCCGACCGGTTCGACGTCCTCCTCGCCCGCCTCGAGGCGGTGCTGGCGGCCCGGGGCGAGTCGCTCACAGCGGAGGTGCGTCAGGGTCTGCAGGATCACGCGGCGGGGCTGCGCAAATACGCCCTTTCCCTGACCCGTGACGCCGCGCGCGCCGACGATCTGGTGCAGGACACGATGCTGCGGGCCTGGATGTACCGCGAGAGCTTCACGCCCGGCACCAACGTCTGCGGCTGGCTCACCATCATCATGCGCAACACGTTCTATTCAGGCCAGCGCAAGCGGGTCCACGAGGTCGAGGATGGCGACGGCAGTTACGCCGCCCAGCTGGTCACTCTGCCGGCGCAGGGTGGAATCCTCGACCTGGAGGATGTCAACGCCGCCATCGGGCGCCTGTCGAGCACCCTGCGGCAGGCGCTGACCCTGGTGGCCATCGATAATATGACCTACGACGAGGCCGCCGCCGTGATGGGCTGCAAGATCGGCACGGTGAAGAGCCGGGTCTGGCGTGCCCGCGAAAGCCTCGCGGCCCTGGTGGGCTATTCCGCCAACGAGATCGGTCCCGACCGCCTGGCCAATTCGGTGCTGAGCGACGTCAGTCTGCGGCCCCGGGTCTGAGGCCCGCGTCCGAACCCTGCGGCCGAACCCCGCCTGTCGCGACGGACGCAGTCGGATGCCGGCCTTCCGAACGGGATCGGCCGGCCCACCCGGTCGACCCTACAGCAGCGTTCCGCGCAGGATCAGCATCGCCACCGAGAAGTAGATGACGAGCCCGGTCACATCGACCAGCGTGGCCACGAAGGGCGCCGAGGCGGTGGCGGGATCGAAACCGAGTCGCTGAAGCAGGAACGGCAGCATTGAGCCGGTGAGCGAGCCGAAGGTGACGATGCCGACGAGCGCCGCTCCGACCGTGGCGGCCACCAGCATCCAGTGCTCGCCGTAATCGTACAATCCGATCTTCTGCCACATCACGATACGGATGATGCCGATCGCCCCGAGGATCATGCCGAGCACGAGGCCGGTGGGCAGTTCGCGCAGGGCCACCCGCCACCAGTCGCGCAGGCGCACCTCGTGCAGCGCCAGGGCACGGATGAGAAGCGACGTCGCCTGGCTGCCGGAATTGCCGCCCGAACTCATGATCAGGGGGATGAACAAGGTCAGCACGATGGCCTTTTCGAGCTCGCCCTCGAAGCCCTGCATTGCCGTGGCGGTCATCATCTCGCCGAGGAACAGGGCGCAGAGCCACCCGGCCCGCTTCCGGATCATCGTGCCGAAGCCGATATCCATGTAGGGCTCGGGCAGTGCCTCCATGCCGCCGAAGCGCTGCACGTCCTGGGTCTGCTTCTCCACCATGGCGTCGATCATGTCGTCGACCGTGACGATGCCGATGACGTGGCCGACCGCGTCGATCACCGGCAGGGCCAGGAGGTCGTATTTCGAGATCAGGCGGGCGGCCTCCTCGCGGCTGGCCGTCGGCGACACCGCCAGCGGGCGCCGGTTCGGCGCCACCGAGAGCACGTTGTCGCCCGGATCGCCCGAGATCAGCCGGCGCAGGGGTACGGCCTTGGTCAGGGCGCGGGTGCGCGGATCGAGGACGAAGATCGCGTAGATGGTCTCGCGCGTCTTCTCCACGTGCCGGACGTGGTCGAGAGTCTGCTGCACGGTCCAGTTGCCCGGCACGGCGACGAATTCGGTCGTCATCAGCGAGCCGACCGTCTCCTCGCCATAGGCGCTCAGATGGTCGACGGCGCCGCGGGTCTCCGCGTCCAGCCGGGCGCGCAGGTCCGAGCGTCCGGGCTCCTCGATCTCCCGGAACAGGTCGGTGATCCGGTCCGCCGACATGCCCGACAGGTAGGAGGCGACGCGGTCGCGCGGCAGCATCTCGATGATGTCGGCCGCGCAATCGAGTTCCGGCTGGTCGAGCACCTCGATCGCGCGCTCCAGCGGCAGGCCCAGCAGGATGGCGGCGGCGACCTCGGGAGCTTCCTCGTTCAGGGCCTCGACGATGTCGGGCGCACGCTCGTCGGAGAGGCGGGCGGCGAGGACCGCCGGGTCGATGCCGGCCGGGAAGGGGGCGATCTCGTTCATGGGCTCACCTCGCAGGGGCGCGCGATCCGGCCGTGAACGGCCGTCCGCATCGGGCACCCGCGCCCGGTCAGCGGGGCGTCAGGCGCGAGGGGCGGAGGCGGCCGGGCACGGCGCGGGCGATCGTTCGGGACTGTCGCTGGGCATTGGATTCGTCGAGAGGGAGCCGAGGGGCGCGCCGCACGTTGTGAAACACCAGGGAATCACGCGCGGAACCGCTCGGCGGCGCGTGAGTGCGCCTCCCCTCCCCGGGGCGTCAAGCCGAATCCGACCGGGCCGGGATCTTTCCCCCGGCGGAGCGGGTTGGATCCCGCCCCGTCGCCAGCGCGCGATCTCCGAGGCGGATCGCACGCGAGACACGCGCGGGTTCCAATCCAGCACCATATCGCCGGTTCGAGCCTCGGACGGCGTAGAGTTTCCGCTGAAACCCAGGGTTGGACCCGCGATATCCGCCAACCCTATGAGAAATATAAGTGTAGCGTCCACTTGTATTGTGCCCAACCCAACGGCATATCAAGGGCGTCGAGCACGAAGGAGTTATCCCATGAAGTGGTCCGCCCCCATCGTTTCCGAGATCTGCGTCGGCATGGAAGTCACCAGCTACGAGTCCGCCGAGATCGATCCCTTCAACTAAGGCCCGGCCTGAGTTCGAAGACGCGTCGAACCTGTCGGGTTCGGCTCTTTCCAACCATAACCAACCAGGAGTGACGTCATGAAGTGGTCCGCCCCCATCGTTTCCGAGATCTGCGTCGGCATGGAAGTCACCAGCTACGAGTCCGCCGAGATCGATCCCTTCAACTAAGGGAGATCGCGTGCCCCGTTCGCGGGGCCTGCCGATCCGAGGGGGTGCTATCCGAAAGGGTAGCGCCCCTTTCGTTTGCGCCGTCCTCCTGCGGGGTGCCCTCCGCCCCGGTCGGCGCCCGCAGCATCTCCGCCAGGAAGTCGATGAGGACCCGGATGCGGGCCGGCATCGCGGCGCCGCCGACGAAGACCGCGTGAATGGCCTCTCGGTCCTGCGGATTGTAGGGCTCCAGCAACGGCACCAGGCGACCGCTCGCAAGATCGTCGACGATATGGAAATGGCCGACGCGGGTGATGCCGATCCCGTCGAGGGTGAGTTGCACCAGCGTCTCGCCGTTATTCGCGGTCATGTTGCCGCCGACCGCCAACAGGTAATCGCGCCCCGCCTCGCGGAACGGCCAGCCGGGCTCGGCGCGGCGGAAATTGAAATCCAGGCAATTGTGCCGTGCGAGATCGGCCGGAACGACCGGCACCCCGGCACGCGCCAGATAGGCGGGCGAGGCCACGATCGTGCGGCCCGTCTCGCCCAGCCGTCGCGCCGTGAGCGGGCTGTCGGGCAGGGTTCCGAAGCGGATCGCCACGTCGGCCCGTCCGCCGAGGATGTCGGCGATCTGGTCGCTGAGATCGATGTCGACGGAGATCCCGGGATAGCGCCTCACGAACTCCGCCAGCAGCGGCACGATCACCAGCCGGCCATGGGCCGAGGCGGTGCTGATCCGAACCCGGCCGCGGGGCGAGGCCTGATCGGCGATGGCGCTCTCGCTCTCCTGGATGTCGGCGAGGATGCGCCGCGCCGCCCGGGCATAGCTCTCGCCCTCGGCGGTGAGGCGCAGGGTACGGGTGGTCCGCACGATCAGCCGGACGCCGAGGCGGGTTTCGAGGCGCGCCACGATGCGGCTGACGGCCGAGGCGGTCAGTCCCAGCGTGCGAGCGGCGGCGGACAGGCTGCCGTCTCGCGCCACCGCGAGGAACGTCGCCATCTCCCCCGTACGATCGATTTTGTCGCGCTGCATTCGTGCTCCTGACGCACAGATGTCGATCCGGAAACGGGACTACCGCCCTGTCCCGGATGGTATCATGTGCATGTCCGGAACAACTGCTCAAAAACCCCGTGCCGGGACGTCATGCCATGACCCTCCATCCATCCCTGCTGGCCCTGGCCATCGGTGCCTTCGGCATCGGCGTCACAGAGTTCACCCCGATGGGTATGCTGCCGCTGATCGCGAGCGATCTCGGGGTCTCGATCCCGACGGCGGGGCTGCTGGTCAGCGCCTATGCGCTCGGCGTCCTGATCGGGGCACCGCTGATGACCCTGGGCTTCGCCCGGATGCCGCGACGCGCCCTTCTGGTCGGCCTCATGGGGATCTTCACCCTGGGCAACCTGCTCTCGGCGCTCGCCGACAGCTACACGATGCTGCTCGGCGCCCGGATCGTCACCTCGTTCAATCATGGAGCCTTCTTCGGCATCGGCTCGGTGGTGGCGGCCGGCCTCGTGCCGCCCGAGCGTCGCGCGGCCGCCGTCGCGGCGATGTTCTCAGGCCTGACCATCGCGACCATCGGGGGCGTGCCGCTCGCCGCCTGGGTCGGCGAGGCACTGGGCTGGCGCGCGGCCTTCTGGGGCATCGCCGGCATCGGCGTGATCGCGATGGTGTCGCTGCGGCTGGCCCTGCCGCCGCTGCCCGTCGCGGACGCGCCCGACATGGGTTCGGAACTGCGCGTCGTCGCCCGCGCCCCGGTCCTCGCCGCCCTGGCCCTCACGGTGCTGGGGTCGAGCGCGATGTTCACGGTCTTCACCTACATCGTCCCGATCCTGCGCATCGAGGCGGGGGCGGGTGCCGCCTTCGTCAGCGCCATGCTGGTGATCTACGGCGTCGGACTGACGGTCGGGAACTGGGCCGGCGGCCGTCTGGCCGACCGCTCTGTGGACGGCACCATCATGGCGTCGCTGCTGGCGCTGATTGTCCTGCTCCTGCTGTTCGCGCCCGGCATGACCTCGCGGCTGAGCGCGGCGCCGCTGATCTTCCTGTGGGGCATCGCGAGCTTCGCCCTGGTGCCGCCCCTGCAGATGCGGGTGATGGCCGAGGCGGATCGCGCCCCCAACCTCGCCTCGGCGCTGAACATCGGCGCCTTCAATCTCGGCAACGCGATCGGTGCGGCCCTCGGCGGCGGCGTGATCGATCTCGGCTGGGGCTATCCGGCGGTCTCGGTCGCGGGAGCCGCGATGGCGGCGCTCGGCCTCGCGCTGATCGTCGTCCTGCGGCGCGGCCGGCGCATCGCCGTGGCGACGGCCTGCCCGTGAAGCCGGCCTGCCGACGCACGCCTCAGAGGCCGAGCCCGAGCTGTCGCGGCTCCGGAGCCGGTCCGTGCTCCAGGGCCGAGAGCGAGACGCCGAGCAGGCGGACGCTGCGCCGGAGCGGAAACAGGTCGCGCAGGAGCACCCGCACGATCTCTTCCAACGAGGCGCGGTCGGCGACGAAGCCCGCCAGCGAGCGGGCGCGGGTGATCTGCTCGAAATCCGCGAACTTCACCTTCAGGGTCACGGTACGGGCGCGGACCTCCTTGGCGGCGGCCGCCCCCCAGACCTTGTCGAGCAGGGGGACGAGGCGGCCCGCGAGCACGTCGTAATCCGCCGAATCCTCCGAAAAGGTGTTCTCCGCCCCGATCGATTTGCGCACCCGGTTCACCCGCACGGGCCGTTCGTCGATCCCGCGCGAGACGCCGTAGTAATAGGGGGCGGCGGCGCCGAACCGCGTCGTCAGGGCGTCGAGGCTCAGGGCGCGGAGGTCTCGCCCGGTCAGGATGCCGAGCGCCTTCATGCGCGCCTCGGTGACCGGGCCGATCCCGTGGAAGCGCCCGATGGCCAGGTCCTCGACGAAGCCGGGCCCCATCGCGGGGGTGATGACGAAGAGGGCATCGGGCTTGCGGAAGTCGGACGCCACCTTGGCCAGGAACTTGTTGTAGGAGACGCCCGCCGAGGCGACGAGCCCGGTCTGGGCGCGGATCGAGGCCCGGATCGCGCGAGCCACCGCGGTGGCGGTGGGCAGCCCCTGCCGGTTTCGCGTCACGTCGAGATAGGCCTCGTCGAGGGCGACCGGCTCGATCAGGTCGGTATGCTCGGCAAAGACCGCCCGGATCTGCTCCGAGATACCGCGGTAGACCTCGAAGCGCGGCTTGACGAAGACGAGGTCGGGACAGAGCCGGCGCGCCGTCACCGAGGGCATGGCCGAGCGTACCCCGAAGGCCCGCGCCTCGTAGCTCGCCGCCGCCACCACGCCGCGCTCGCGCGATCCCCCCACCGCCACCGGGCGTCCTCGCAGGGCGGGATCGTCACGCTGTTCCACGGAGGCGTAGAACGCGTCCATGTCGATGTGGATGATCTTGCGGATCGCGCCCGCCTCGCCCGGGTCCATCGCGGACGCCCCTCCCGATCGTTTCGCCCGTGTTCGTGGTCTGTTCGCAGAATCCCGGTCTCGGCGCCGGAATCAAGCCCGGTGGCGTTCCGATCCACGGCGTAACCGACGCAGCGCCTGCGGGGGCTCGCCGCCGGCCGAGGGCTGCCGCATAAGGGCGGCCAGGACAGCCGAAGCGCCGGCTTCGCGATTCGCCCGAGGACAGGTTCTTGAACATCACCCAGATCACCCACCACGACCTCGACGGCTACGGTGCCTCGACCGTCGCGGGCCAGTTCGTCGACGTCGCCCGCATCGTCCACGTGCCGCGCTATTCCGATGTCGGCCCCGTGGTCGAGACCGAGCTGAAGCGCCTCGGCAAGGTGGCGGTGCCGGAGATGATCCTGATGACCGACCTCGGCCTCGAGGCGGTGGCCGTCACCTTCATCCGCAACTTCGCCGCCCTCAACCGTCGCCGCGAGCCGGAGGCCCGCCACAAGCTGATCGTGCTCGATCACCACGCCTCGTCGGTCGACCAGATGCGGGCGCAGGATCTCGCGCCGCAGGCCGATGCCGAGGTGCCGGGCCTACTGCGCTTCGATCTCGAAGACCCCGACGTCGTTGTGCTGATCGACGAGACCCGCTGCGCCACCCGCATGGCCTACGAGCACCGGGCGCTCTACGCGGCCCGCGAGACCGGCGAGGACCCGATCCTCGGCGCGCTGGTGACGGCGGTCGATGCCGTCGATCTCTGGCGCAAGGACCGTCCCGAGTTCCGCATCGGCCTCAGCCTCGACGAGGTGTTCTGGGACAACGTCTCGAACCTGGTGCCGATCGGCCATCCCTGGCACGACCGCTTCGTCGGCGACCTCCTCCTCGGGGTGGCGCGCCTCCTCGGCGACGGCGCCACCCCGGCCGTCATCGAGGGGCAGGTGCCCGCCCTGCGCAAGGCCATCCTCGACGCCTATCTGGCCGATGCGCCCGACGACGACCGCAGCCTCACCACCCGCATGCGAATCGCCCGGGTGCTGGCCCGTTCGGACCTGTTCCACCCCCTGTCGGACGGCACGCTGATGTCCTTCGGGCTCGATTCCGGCACCTTCCAGCGCGTCTCCGACCTCATCATGGAGAGCGGCCGGGCCAAGCGCGTCCTCAACGTGCAGCGGGCGGGCACCATGTCGTTCCGCTCGAACAACGAGACCGCCCTCGACGGCGCCCGGCGCTTCCGCGGCGGCGGCCACAAGGATGCGGCCGGCGGCAAGCTGACCAGCGGCTCGGCCTTCTCCCTGGCGGACGCCATCGCGCAGGTCGAACCGGTGCTCAATCCGCCGGCTGCCGATCCCGCGCTCAGCCCCTTCGGGGCCTTGAAGAACTGGAAGGGCTGAGCCGGCGGGACACGCGCCTCGGGCGATTTCTGTCCGGGCGACATCTGCCGGAGCGACTTCGGTCCGGGCGACTTCGGTCTGAGCGATCGATGTCTGAGCGACTCGGGGTCGCGCCCTGGACCGCGGCGGTGCCCCCGCCGGTTCTCCTCGCGGCAGGCGAGGAAAACCCGATGGGAAGCGAGAACCCGATGGGAAGCGAGAACCCGATGGGGAGACCGACCGACGCGCGCGACCGTCCCTCCCCGCTCGGCCGGCCCCATCCGCGCGTCGAGGGCTCCGCCAAGGTCACCGGGGTCGCGCTCTACGCCTCCGACACGCGGCTGCCGCGCCTCGCCCACGCGGCCCTGGTCACCAGCACCATCCCGCGCGGGCGGATCACCGGCTTCGATCTGGCCGCCGCCGAGGCGGTCCCGGGCTGCCTGCGCATCTTCACCCACCGGGATTTCGCCGGCGCGATCCGCCCGGTGAAGCACCTGATGGCGGGCGGCCATGCCAATAGCGGGCATCGGCCGCTGGACTCGGATGCCGTCGCGTATGCGGGCCAGATCGTCGCCCTGGTGGTGGCGGACACCGTCGAGGCCGCCCGCGAGGCGGCCGACCGCGCGGTCGTGCATTATCGACGCGACGATTTCGCCGACGGCTTCGATGCACCGGGCTCCGAGACGGTGCGGCTCGCGGATCTCAAGCCGAAGCACCACGACCCGCGCCGCGGCGACGCCGACTCGGCCCTGGTTGCGGCCGAGGTCACGGTCGCCGCGCGCTACGAGACGCCGATCCAGCACCACAACCCGATCGAGCTGTTCACCACCACCTGCGCCTGGGACGGCCCGCGCCTCACCGTCTACGAACCCTCGCGCTACATCGGCGCGGTCCGGCACGGGCTCGCCGCCCAGCTCGGCCTCGACCCCGCCGACATCCGCGTGGTGGCGGGACTGATCGGCGGGCATTTCGGCGCGAAGTTCGCCCTGGCCCAATACACCGCGCCGGTCGCTCTCGCGGCCCGCGCCCTGGGCCGGCCGGTCTCCCTGGTGCCCAGCCGGCGCGATTGCTTCACCATCGCCAATTACCGGCCCGAGACCCGGCACGACATCCGCCTCGGCGCCACCCGTGACGGGCGCTTCACCGCCCTGGTGCACGAGGCCGAGGTGATCGCCTCGCGCTTCGACCCCTTCGCCATGGAGGGCACCGACGTCACCGCGAGCCTCTATGCCTGCCCCAATGTCCGCACCGACGAGCGCGCCGCCCGGGTCGACCGCAACACGCCGGGGCCGATGCGGGCGCCCCCGGAGGTGCCCTACCTGTTCGCCCTGGAGAGCGCGGTCGACGAGATGGCGCATGCGCTCAAGCTCGATCCCATCGCGCTGCGCCGGCGCAACGACACGCTGACCGATCCGATCTCCGGCAAGCCGTTCTCCTCACGCCCCCTGATGGCCTGCTTCGAAGCCGGCGCCGAAGCCTTCGGCTGGGCCGAGCGCGACCCGGAACCCGGACGGATGCGGGACGGCCCCTGGCGCATCGGCCTCGGCTGCGCCGCCTCGGTGCGCCCGGTGAAGATCGCCCCCGCGACGATGCGGATCGGCCTCGGACCCGACGGACGCGCCACCGTGGCCAGCGCCCACCATGAGATCGGCAATGGCATCACCACTCTCCTGGCGCTCGGCGCCGCCGATTGGCTCGGCCTCCTGCCCGAGGCCGTGACGGTCCGCCTCGGCGACACCGACCTGCCGGCTGCCGGCCTGTCGGGCGGCTCGTCCACCACCACGAGCCTGCTCCACACCCTGGCGCAGGGCTGCGAATCGCTGCGGGTCCGCCTCGCCGAAGCCGCCGTGGCCGGGCCGCTGGCCGGAGCCGATCCCGCCAGCCTTCGCCTCGAGTCCGGCCGCCTCGCGGCGCCGGACGGGCGCGCCTGCCCGCTGGACATGCTCGTCGCCGGCCTCCACCCGGGCGGGATCGAGACCGTTGCGGCCTTCACCCCCGAGGGCTCCGGTCCCGAAGCCCTGGAGGCGATCGAATCGGGTCGGATGGCGCTGGGCACCGGTGCGGGCAGCCAAGCCGTATCCTGGGCCTTCGGGGCACAGTTCGCGCAGGTGCAGGTTCATGCCGAGACGGGCGAGATCCGGGTGGAGCGCCTCCTCGGCGCCTTCGCGGCCGGGCGCGTGCTCAACCCCCTCACCGCCCGGAGCCAGCTCACCGGCGGCATGATCTGGGGCCTCGGCTCGGCGCTGCTGGAGGAGACCATCCTCGACCGGGGCCATTACCGCAACGCCGACCTCGCCGAGTACCTCGTCGCCACCGCTGCCGATGCGCCCGAGATCGAGGCGCTGTTCGTGCCCGACCCCGACGACACCGTGAATCCCCTCGGACTCAAGGGGCTCGGCGAACTCGGCATCATCGGCGTCAACGCGGCCATCGCCAACGCGGTGTTCCACGCCACCGGCCGGCGCATCCGCGCCCTGCCGATCCGGGTGGAGGATATGCTGTGACCGGGACGCGTGACGTGGGCGCCGGCCGGCCCCCGGCCTGCCCCACGCCTTCGTGACCGGAGCGACCGGATTCATGGCCCGTGGCGGGCCGATTCTCACCGGGGAGCACCCTGGACGCCCGGACGCCGATCCTGTCTGATCGGGACAATCACGCGGGGGAGAGCGCGCCATGTCCGACGAGCGGGACGATCAGGGCCGGCTGACGCGCGCGGCGAGCTTCATCTTCCTCCACACCGAGCACGCGATCTACGCGGCGCTCGGCGCGCTCCTCGCCCTCACCGCCCTCGTCGCCCTGATCGATGCCGCCCAGCTGACCTGGAGCGCGCTGCGCAGCCTCGGCGGTGCCGATCAGATCCTGGAGGTGGTGGACCGTCTGCTGTTCCTGCTGATGCTCATCGAGATCCTGCACACGGTGCGGGTGTCGATGCGCTCGGGCAAGCTGACCTGCGAGCCGTTCCTGATCGTCGGGCTGATCGCGTCGATCCGGCGGGTGCTGGTGATCACCCTGCAATCGTCGGAGATCACCCACGCCAAGGACTGGTCGCCCGAGAAGCAGGCCTTGTTCCAGGCCTCGATGATCGAGCTCGGCGTTCTCGCCGGACTGATCCTCACCATGGTGCTGGCGATCTTCATGCTCCACCGCGCCCGCGACGACGGCAAGCCCGCCGGCGAGGAGACCCACGAACAGGCCGGCGCCTAGAGGCGGTAGCGGATCTGGTCGGTCCAGAAGCGCTCCAGGCGGGTGAGCGCGGTGTTGAGGCGGCCGAAATCGTCGTCCGAGATGCCGCCGATCGGCTGGATGGTGCGGGCGTGCTTGTCGTACAGGGTCTGGATGATGTCGTGGACCTGGCGGCCCTTGTCGGTGAGGCTGATGCGGACCGAGCGGCGGTCGGTCTTCGAGCGGGCATGGTGCAGGTAGCCGGCCTCGACTAGCTTCTTGACGTTGTAGGAGACGTTCGAGCCGAGATAGTAACCCTTGGTGCGCAGCTCGCTCGCGGTCAGCTCCTTGTCGCCGATGTTGTAGAGGAGCAGGGCCTGGACGCTGTTGACGTCCTCGCGCTCGCGGCGCTCGAACTCGTCCTTGATCACGTCGAGGAGGCGGCGATGCAGGCGCTCGACGAGGTGCAGGGCCTCCAGATACGAGCCGTGTGCCGGGGCGGTCTCGGGAGCGGTGTTGGTCTTGCTAACCTTCGCAGCCTGGGACTTCATCATGGGCCTCATCAGGTATCGATGCTTCAGGGCCGGTGTTCTTTGCCACCGCTCATGAAGCCAACCTAGAGCGCCGCAGGTGAAAGACGGTTTAAGCGATAGGATGAATTTGCGATTTACCTCTCTGGGTAAATACAAGATGAAACCAATCCCGTAACCGGTCGTTTACCGGATTTCTCGCGCCGCCAGGAAGGAAAAGATAAAATACACCGCAATAATTCCCGCTTGTATTGCCAAGTATGGTGTCGCGACCGGCAGCAGTTGCGGAGTCAGGACTGCGAGCGTCAACCCACTGGTGGCGGCCAGCAGCCAGACCACGCCGCCCCAGGCGCTGGTGAGCCAGAGGCCGACCGCCGCCATCGGGTCGAGCACCGCGAAATAGACGATCACGCTCTGGCGCCCGATCGACTCCGATTCGAAGGGCCTGAAACCCGGAATGACGTCGAGGATGCTGGCCCAGGTGACCACGGCCTTCGTCAGCCAGCACAGGGCGACGGCGCGCATGAACCAGATCAGCACCACGTCCCAGCCGGTGCGGGGCAATTGCGAGGACCGCTCGATCCGGTCGCCGCCGCCCTCGACGTTGCGGCCGCGGATTTCGCGGGGGCCGGGAATCTTGGTCAAGCCGCGCACGCGAAGCCTCGTCTCATCGGTCGTCTCATCGCTCGAACGCTCCGTTGCGGGTTGGCTCAGGGCCGTTTCGCCTCGCCCGGGTCGGTCCGGGCCGGGCCGCCTGTCCCGGACTGTCCGGTGGCTCGGCCGCCATCGTCCCCCTCACGGGAGGGCCTGTTTAGACGAGGTTTTGGCGCGCGACGTCAATTGCTGCCCCTGGGCGCGGGCGACGTGACGAAGGCGGCAGGGCATGCGAACTGCCGACTCCTGCGGCGGGACGGTGGATGGGACCGGTTCCGGTCGGAAATCTCTCACCCATGAGCGATATGCTCACGCCTGACGTTGCCGGTCCTCTCGCGCGAGTCTTGCGATGAAATACAGTTCGCTCACGCTCTGCACCCTGATCGCAAACGATTCCATCCGTCTCCTGGTCTTCTGCCTCGTCGTCGCTTGCGGGATGATGGTGACCCATGGTCCCGAGGCGAACGAATTTGTTTTGCGCTGGGATGTCGCGAAATTCGTCGCGGGGGGGATCGGCGGGATGCTTGCGTCCTTCGTGCTCGGGATTTTTCGGGTTCGCGGGATTTTTCGGGTTCGGCAGTGGTCCCGATCCCGCGTCGCGTTGTTGCAGCGAATGGCCGAGACTCCCCCCGAAACCTGGCGCAAGCAATATCGCGACTGGAGCCGCAAGCTGGACCTGCAGGATTAGGGCCGGGCGTTGCGCCCCTTTGGCAGGCTCGGCGGGGTTCGGGCCACGCTTGTGCACGATGCGGTCCTCCATGGGCTTGCCCCCGCATCCCTGCGTCGGCAATGCGGGTTTCGAAGGCTTTTCGGGATGTGATAGGCCCGTGGCCCTCCGCCCGGGCCGTGGCCCGGCCCCATCGAGTTCGAGCACGATGACCCACGCACCAGCGACCCCGCGTCCCCTGGCGGTCGAGACGGCACAGGAATCCGCCCGCGCGCCGGGCCTCGGCATCACCCAGCGCCCGCGCCGCAACCGGAAGGCCGAGTGGTCGCGCCGCCTCGTGCGCGAGCATACGCTGACGGTGGACGATCTGATCTGGCCGCTCTTCGTCATCGAGGGGACCGGCCGGCGCGAGCCCATCGCCTCGATGCCGGGGGTCGAGCGCCTCAGCGTCGACGAGGTGGTGCGCGACGCCGAGCGGGCGGCCCGCCTCGGCATTCCCGCGATCTCGTTCTTTCCCTACACCGAGCCCGGCCTGCGCGATCCCACCGGCTCGGAATCGCTCAATCGCGACAACCTCGTCTGCCGGGCGGTGCGGGCGGTGAAGGCGGCGGTGCCGGAACTCGGCCTGATGACCGACGTCGCCCTCGATCCCTATACCAGCCACGGCCATGACGGCCTCCTCGAGGATGGCGCCATCCTCAACGACGAGACCGTCGCCCTGCTGGTGGAGCAGAGCCTGATCCAGGCGGAGGCCGGCACCGACATCATCGCGCCCTCCGACATGATGGATGGGCGCGTCGGCGCCATCCGGGCCGGGCTCGACCGGGCCGGATTTCGCGATGTCCAGATCATGGCCTACGCGGCCAAGTACGCCAGCGCCTTCTACGGTCCGTTCCGGGATGCGATCGGCACCCAGGCGGCGCTGGTCGGCGACAAGCGCACCTATCAGATGGACCCGGGCAATTCTGACGAGGCCATCCGGGAGGTCGCCCTCGACCTCGCCGAAGGCGCCGATTCGGTGATGGTGAAGCCCGGCCTGCCCTATCTCGATATCATCCGCCGGGTGAAGGACGAATTCGCCGTGCCGACCTTCGCCTACCAGGTGTCGGGTGAGTACGCGATGATCGAGGCCGCCGCCCGCAACGGCTGGCTCGACGGCGACCGCGCCATGGTCGAGAGCCTGCTGGCCTTCAAGCGCGCCGGCGCCGACGGCGTCCTCACCTACTACGCGCTGCGGGTCGCCGAGCGGCTGCGCGCCGGCGCGTGAGGCCGGGCGCGTGAGGCCATGCACGTGAGGCCATGCACGTGAGGCCATGCGTTCTCGCGCTGGGGCTTGCGCTGCTCGTGAGCCTCGGTGCCTGCGAGAGTTCGGTCGATCGCCAGCGCGCTCAGATCTGCCGGCGCGTCGTGCCCGCTTTGGCGCCCCCCGAGACCGAGGTGAAGCTGCTCCGCATCGGCACGGGCGCGACTCTGGACGACGTGCGGGTCGACTACGCGGTGGCGGGCCGGCCCGGTCAGGCGGCGCGCCAGCGCTGGGTCACCTGCAGCTTCGGGTCCGGAGCCGAACTGCTCGGCCTCGCCACGGAGACCGGCCCGGTCAACGGTGCCCGCCTCTTTCTCCTGCGCCACTACTACCTCGACACCCCGGAGGCCGCCGTCGCCGATCCGGGGGCGCGGGCCTCGCCGGCCGGCCGCGCGGCGCCCTGGAAACGCCGATCTTGAGAGTTGCGCAGGCCACGCCCATCTCTCGCCTGAGATGTCCGCCGCCCCCGCTCGGGGGCGACACCCAGGAGCGCCCCATGCGCGAGACGCAAAGCCCCTACGCCGATCGCGTCCAGACCGGCTACGCCCCCCAATTCCCGATCCCCTATGTCCGGGGCAGCCTCGGCGCGCGCTTCGTCGCCTACCTCCTCGACATCCTGTTCATCTTCGGCTTCACCGCCCTCCTGACCCTGGCGATCACGGTGATCGGCGTGCTCACCTTCGGCCTCGGTTGGACCCTGTTCGCCGTCCTGCCGGCGAGCGGCATCCTCTACAGCGCGATCACGGTGGGGGGCGCGGCCCAGAGCACCTGGGGCATGCGCATGATGGGACTGCGCGTCGTGGCTCCCGAGAGCGGCACCCGGGTGGACTACCTCACGGCGGCGATCCACGCCCTGCTGTTCTACGTGGCGGTGGCCTCGGCCTTCCTGCTGTGGATGCTGGATGTCGGCATCGGCCTCGTGCGGGCCGACCGGCGCCTCGGGCACGACCTGCTTCTCGGGCTCGCCGTGGTGCGGGCCGGCTGACCCCCTCCGGGACAGCGTCGGATCGCGAGATCCGACGGGTTTCATACGAAATCGTCGCGGACGCCTCAGGGGGGTGTTGAGCCCGCCCGCGTTGCGGATACACTCAAGTCTTGGGGGCCGCGGCGCCCCCTCGCGCGGCGAGCGACAGACAAGCGTGACGAGCCATTCCCGGGACACCCCGCAATTCTACCTGACGGCGCCCTCGCCGTGCCCGTACCTGCCGGGTCAGGAGGAGCGCAAGGTCTTCACCCATCTCGTCGGCCGCCGGGCCCGGGACCTCAACGAGATCCTGACGCAGGGGGGCTTCCGCCGCTCGCAGACCATCGCCTACCGGCCGGCCTGCGAATCCTGTCGCGCCTGCATCTCGGTGCGGGTGGTGGTGGCCGATTTCCAGCCCTCGGGCAGCCAGCGCCGCATCCTCCAGCGCAACGCCGACCTTGTCGGCACGCCGGAGCCCAATCGGCCGGCCTCCGAGCAGTACGCGCTGTTCCGGCGCTATCTCGATGCCCGCCACGGCGACGGCGGCATGGTCGACATGACCGTGCTCGACTACGCCATGATGATCGAGGACAGCCACGTCGACACCCATCTGGTGACGTATCGCCGGCGCGGACCCGACACCGCGATCAACGGGCGCGGCACGGGCCCGACCGTGGCCCTGTGCCTGACCGACGTTCTCGCCGACGGCCTGTCGATGGTCTACTCGTTCTACGATCCGGCCGAGGCGAACCGCTCGCTCGGCACCTACATGATCCTCGATCACATCCGCCGCGCGGCCGATCTCGGCCTGCCCTATCTCTACCTCGGCTACTGGGTCGAGGGCTCCCGCAAGATGGATTACAAGGCCCGCTTCACCCCGCAGGAGCGGCTGATGGGGCCGGGCTGGCAGCGGGTGGAGTAGTCCACCCGCCGCGTGACCGTCAGAACCGCGCGACGATCTGCGCCCGGATGGTGCGCGGCGCGCCCGGCGTGAGGTTCTGGTTGTTGTCGGCCGTGTAGATGTAGCGCCGGTCGAACAGGTTCTCGATGTTCACCTGCGCGCGGACCGATTCGGTGATGTTGTAGAACAGTCCGAGATCGAAGCGGGTGTAGCTTGGCAGCCGCACGGAATCGTCGGAGGTGGCGAAGGTGTGGGTCTGGTGGATCACCCCGATGCCGATGCCGAGTTCGCGGGTGATGTCGAACTTGTTCCACAGCGAGATGCTGTTGAACGGCACCAGCCCGACGGTGTTGCCCTTCACGATGGTCGTCGAGACGTTGCTGTCGATGCGGGCATCGGTGAAGGCATAGCCGCCGGCGATCTGCCACCAATCGGTGACGTAGCCGTTGGCGCCGATCTCGGCTCCCTGGGTGTTGGTCCTGCCCGAGAGGATGAAGAAGCCCGCGTTGTTCGGGTCGTTGAGGCGCTGGTTGGTGCGGTCGAGGTTGTAGAGCGCGCCGGTGACCTGGAAGGTCGGGGTGACGTCATATTTCACGCCCACCTCGAGGTTCTGGAAGCCCTCCGGCCTGGCGATGACGAGACCCGGCGTGAACGCGCCGATCTGGTCGCCCGAGGACGGCAGGTAGGACACGCTGTAGCTGCCGTAGAAGGCGAGGTTCTCCAGCGGCTTGATCACCAGGCCGGCGCGCGGCGAGACGAGGTTGTCGACCCGCTCGTTGGTCAGGCCGGTGGCGCGGCCCTGCGAGGAGAAATCGAAGTAGTCGTAGCGCAGGCCGCCGACGATCTGGACGTACTCGTTGAGGTCGATCTGGTCCTGGGCATAGACCGCGGCCAGACCGAGATCGTAGCGGACATTGGCGTCCGTGGTGCCGTTGTTGCGGAACGTCACCGGTGCCCGGGTGATCGGCGCGAGTGGGTTCACCACCACGCTGGTCACGAGGCTGTTGCCGGTGTTGAAGAACGCGGTCTGCCGGAAGGCGAGACCCTCCTGGTAGCCGAGCTCGAAGCCGGCCAGCAGGGTGTGCTTCACCGTGCCGGTGAGGAACTTGTAGGTGAAGTCGTTCTGGCTGAAGTAGTTGGTCCGGTCGGTCTCGTTGCGGTAGCCGGTGATCGGCACCTGCGTGCCCGCGGCGTTGACCGGCGCCCCCGGCAGGGTGTTGGCGTAGAAGCGGTTGTAATCGGCAAAGCGCAGCTGGTTGCGCATCTGCACGCCGGACTCGAAGGTGTGGTCGAGGGTCGCCGTGGCGATGTTGGCGTCGACCCGGGTGGTGTTGACGTCCGGGTTGCCGAAGAACGTGCGGGTGTTGTTCCGGTAATTGTACGGCCGGCCGTTCTGCGAAGGGATGCCGCGATCCGGGAAGCGGTCGTCGTGGAAGAACTCGTACGAGAGCTTCAGGGTGGTGGCCGGGCCGAGCAGGAAGGTCATCGTCGGATTGATGCCGTAGCGCTGCAGGTCGCCGAACTGCCGGTAGGTCTGGCTGTCTTCGAACATGCCGTTGAGGCGGAAGAACACGCTGTCGCTGATGCGGTCGCCCACATCGAGCGCCACCCGCTTCTGGTTGAACTGGCCGCCGCCGGCCACGATCTCGCGCACCCGCAGGCCGTCGGCTTCCTTCAGGACGCGGTTGATCACGCCGCCGCCGCCGCCGCGCCCGAAGATCAGCGAATCCGGTCCTTTCAGCACCTCGATGCGCTCGATGTTGTAGAGATCGCGGAAGTACTGGACGTCGTCGCGCATGCCGTTGACGAAGAAGTCCGCGTTGGTCTTCTGCCCGCGGATGATCACCTCATCGCGGTTGTTCTCGCCCTGGGCCGGGATCACGCCCGGCACGTAGCGCAGCTGCTCGGTGAGGTTCTGGACGTTCTGGTCCCGGATCTGCTGGCGGCTCACGACGGTGATCGATTGCGGCGTGTCGAGGAGCGGTGTGTCGGTCTTCGTCGCGCTGCGGGTGGCACGGGTGACGTAGCCGACGGTGTTGCCGCGCACGCCCTCGATGCTGAGCTGGTCCAGGGTCACGGCCGTGCCCTCGGGCAGGAGCGCCGGCTGCGCCCGGGCCACCGTCGCCAGCGCCGTCCCGCACAGGAGGGTTGCGAGGAACCGCGATGCTGCTCCAATGTTCATGATCGTACTGCCCGCTCGAGAGACCGTGTCTTGTTGATTTTTCGCCCCCGAAATCAGTCGATGGGCGCGGCGCACCCTTTGAAGGGGCTCTAAGACAGGATCAAGCGAGCCCGGTGGCCTTTCCGGGTCTTTGTTTTACAGAGCTTCTAAGAAGCACTCGAAACAGTCTGCCAAGGCCTTTGCAACATTTGGCAAAGTCCCTTCGGATTTTAGTCCTGGAAATATTCCAGAGTGGGACGATCTGGCAAGACTTGTTGCATGAATGCAACGCTGCGCTGGTCGGCCGTTTCAGAAGCGGGCCACGACCTGCGCGCGGATCAGGCGCGGCGCGCCTGGGCTGATGTTGTTGTTGCCGTCGGCGGTGGCGATGTAGCCGCGATCGAACAGGTTCTCGATGTTGAGCTGCGCCCGCACGCCGTCGGTGACCTGATAGAACAGCCCGAGGTCGAATCGGGTGTAGCCCGGCAGCCGCACGGTGTCGTCGGAGGCTGCGAAGCTGTGCGTCTGGTGGACGAAGCCGATGCCGATGCCGAAGTCCCGCGTCACGTCGAACTTGTTCCACAGGGTGAAGGCGTTGAAGGGAACCAGGCCCACTTGGTTGCCGGCCCTGACGGAGGTCCCGCCGATGTTGAAGCCCTTGACGATGCGGGCATCGGTGAAGGCGTAGCCGCCGGCGATCTGCCACCACTCGGTGACGAAGCCGTTGGCGCCGATCTCCGCCCCCTGCGTGCTGGTCTGGCCGCTGGTGATGAAGAAGCCGGCATTGTTCGGGTCGGCGAGGCGCTGGTTGATGCGATCGAGATTGTAGAGCGCGCCGGTGAGCTGGAGCGTCGGCGCGACGTCGACCTTCACGCCCACCTCGGTGTTCTCGAAGCGCTCCGGCTTGGCGATCGCCAGACCGGGAGTCAGGGCGTTGAACTGGTCGCCCGAGGACGGCAGGTAGGAGATGCTGTAGCTGGCATAGAAGGCGAGCGTATCGACGGGCTTCAGGACGAGCCCGAGCCGGGGCGACAGCAGGTCGTCGACGCGGGCATTGGTGACGGTGGAGCGCCGGTCCGTGGCTGCGAAGTCGAAATGATCGTAGCGCAGCCCGCCGATGAGCTGCAGGTGCGGCCCGATCTCGATCTGGTCCTGGGCATAGATTGCCGCGAGGCCGAGGTCGTAGCGGGTATCGGCCCCGCTCGCGATGTTGCGGAATGTGACGGGTACGCGGCTCACCGGCGAGAGCGGATTCACCACCAGGGCCTGGGTGCCGGTGGTGGCGAAGAAGCCGTCCTGGCGGAAGGTCAGTCCCTCCTGGTAGCCGAGTTCGAAACCCCCGAGCAGCGTGTGCTTCAGGAGCCCAGTCTCGAAGCGGTAGGTGAAGTCGGTCTGGCTGAAAGAGTTCGTCCGGGGTGAGTCGGTGTTGTAGGCTGCCAGGGTCAGGGCCGTACCGACGGCATTGACGGCGCCGGCACGGCCGATGTTCGGATAGACGTTCTGGTAGAACTTCGCATAATCGGCGAAGCGCAGCTTGCTCTGCATCGTGACGCCGGACTCGAAGGCGTGATCGAGGGTCGCGGTGGCGATGTGGGCATCGACCCGGGCATAGCTGAGGTCGGGATTGCCGAAGAACGTCGCGATGTTCTGGCGGTAGCGATAGGGCCGGCCGAACTGGGAGGGGATGCCCCGATCCGCCGTCCGGTCGTCGTGGAAGTACTCGTAGGACAGCTTCAGGGTCGTGGCCGGACCGAGCAGGACGGTCAGGGTCGGGTTGATGCCATAGCGGCGCAGGTCGACGAAGTCGCGATAGGTGCCGCTGTCCTCGAACATCGCGTTGAGGCGGAAGAACACGCTGTCGCTCTCGCCGACGCGGTCGCCCAGATCGACGGCGACCCGCTTGGTGCCGTAGGCGCCCCCCAGGGCCACGACCTCGCGGAGCGGCACCCCGTCCGCCTCCTTGAGCACCCGGTTGATCACGCCGCCGCCGCCGCCGCGCCCGAAGATCATGGCGTTGGGACCCTTCAGCACCTCGATGCGCTGAACGTTGTAGAGATCGCGGAAATACTGGGCGTCGTCGCGGATGCCGTTGACGAAGAAATCGGCATTCGAGCGTTGCCCCCGGATCACCACGTCGTCGCGGTTGCCCTCGCCCTGGTGCGCCACCACCCCCGGGACGTAGCGGATCGCATCCGCGATGCTCTGGATGCCCTGGTCGCGGATCTGCTGCTGGGTGACGACCGTGACCGATTGCGGGGTATCGAGCAGGGGCGTGTCGGTCTTCGTCGCGGTCCGCATCCGGGTGGTCAGGTAACTGACGGTGGTGCCGGGGCTCCCCTCGACGTGGATCTGGTCGAGAGCGACGGCGTGTTCCTGTGCCAGCGCCGCCGTGCCGAGGGCGGTGTTGTCCAAGGCCACGGCGCCGAGAAGCACCGCGCGCCAGACGGCGATGCGGCGGAAGCCATCGGATGTGCGCGGCATGGGCGGTCTCGTCGGTGCAGGAGCGATACGAATCAAGACAAGCAACGTCCGCCGCGGGACGGGCTTGTATTGGTTCTGTACGATTCTGTATTGCAACGAACCGACGCTCACCAGTCGTATGAGACTGGTATAGTCTGGAGTTGGTCCAGAGTGGTGTCGGGATCTTCCGCGTAAGCGCGTGCAACAAAAGACAAATACCTCTAGGATCAGGTTCCTGGAGTGAGTCCAGCTCCGTCCCGAAAGCCGCCGCCTGATGCCAAAATGCTGCACTGCGGTAGGTCGCAGGCGTTGCGCTTCGTGCGGGACGGCGTCGGCGCCGGCCGGGGGCGTGCGTTGAGCGCGGTCGCCGCCCATGCTAGGCGCGCCTGATCCCGTTGCCCTTCACACGGCCCGTCACACGGCCGGTTCCGACGCGTTGACCGAGGCGCCCGCATGATCCCCCGCTACAGCCGCCCCGAGATGACCGCGATCTGGTCGCCCGAATCGCGTTTCCGGATCTGGTTCGAGATCGAGGCCCACGCCACCACGGCGCTGGCCGAACTCGGCGTGGTTCCGAAGGAGGCCGCCGACACCATCTGGGAGAAGGGCCGCGACGCGGTCTTCGACGTGGCCCGCATCGACGCCATCGAGGCGGTGACCAAGCACGACGTCATCGCGTTCCTGACGCATCTGGCCGAGATCGTCGGACCCGAGGCGCGCTTCGTCCACCAGGGCATGACCTCGTCGGACGTGCTCGACACCTGCCTCAACGTGCAGCTCGTGCGCGCCGCCGACCTGCTGATCAAGGACGTCGATGCCCTGCTCGCCGCCCTGAAGCGCCGGGCTTTCGAGCACCGGATGACACCGACCATCGGCCGCTCGCACGGTATCCACGCCGAGCCGGTCACCTTCGGTCTCAAGCTGGCCCAGGCCTACGCCGAGTTCGAGCGCAACCGCGCCCGCCTCGTCGCCGCGCGGGAGGAAATCGCCACCTGCGCCATCTCGGGCGCCGTCGGCACCTTCGCCAACATCGACCCGCGCGTGGAGGAATACGTCGCCAAGGCCATGGGCCTGACGCCGGAGCCGGTCTCGACCCAGGTCATTCCGCGCGACCGCCACGCCATGTTCTTCGCCATCCTGGGCGTCGTCGCCTCCTCGGTGGAGCGTCTGTCGATCGAGGTCCGCCATCTCCAGCGCACCGAGGTTCTGGAAGCGGAGGAGTTCTTCTCGGAGGGGCAGAAGGGCTCCTCGGCGATGCCGCACAAGCGCAACCCGGTGCTCACTGAAAACCTCACGGGTCTGGCCCGCATGGTGCGCAGCTACGCCCTGCCCGCCATGGAGAACGTCGCCCTCTGGCACGAGCGCGACATCTCGCACTCCTCGGTGGAGCGCATGATCGGCCCGGACGCCACCGTGACCCTCGATTTCGCGCTGGCGCGCCTCACCGGCGTCATCGACAAGCTGCTGATCTACCCCGAGACCATGCAGCGCAACCTCGACAAGCTCGGCGGCCTCGTCCACTCGCAGCGGGTGCTGCTGGCCCTGACCCAGGCCGGGGTCTCGCGCGAGGATGCCTACCGCCTGGTGCAGCGCAACGCGATGCCGGTCTGGCGCGGCGAGGGCGACTTTCTCACGCTCCTCAAGGCCGATGCCGACGTCACCGCGGCGCTGACCCAGCAGCAGATCGAGGAATGCTTCGATCTCGGCTATCACTTCAAGCACGTGGACACGATCTTTTCGCGGGTGTTCGGGGCCGCCTGATCCCCGCCCGCGCACGGTTCGTGCGTCCCAACGAAGACCCGTAGTTCCGGTCAGAAGAGGTCAGCCCGTGTCCCAAGCCCGCATCGTCTACCTCAACGGCGCCTTCCTGCCCTTCGCCGAGGCGCGCGTGCCGATCATGGACCGGGGCTTCCTCTTCGCCGATGGAATCTACGAGGTCTCGGCGGTGCTCGACGGGCGCCTCGTCGACAACGAGGCGCATCTGGCCCGCCTCGACCGCTCGTTGGGTGAGATCGACATCGCCAACCCGCACACGATGGCCGAATGGATCGGCCTGCAGACCGATCTCGTCGCCCGCAACGGCCTCGCCGAGGGGCTGGTCTACATGCAGGTGACGCGCGGCGTGTACGAGCGCGACTTCGCCTATCCGCCGGCCGGCACCGCGCCCACCGTGATGATGTTCACGCAGGCCAAGACCGTGGCGGCCAACCCCCTGGCCGAGACCGGCGCCAAGATCATCACGGTGCCGGACCTGCGCTGGAAGCGCCGCGACATCAAGTCGGTGGCCCTGCTGGCCCAGGTGCTGGCCAAGCAGCAGGCCGCCGCCGCCGGGGTCGCCGAGGCCTGGATGGTCGAGGACGACGCCGTCACCGAGGGCTCGTCCTCGACGGCCTTCATCGTCACCAAGGGCGGCGCCCTGGTCACCCGCCCGCTCTCCACCGCACTCCTGCCCGGCATCACCCGCAAGGCGGTGCTGCGGCTCGCCGAGGAGGCCGGCCTCGCCCTGGAGGAACGCCTGTTCAGCGTCTCCGAGGCCCTGTCGGCGGCAGAAGCCTTCTATACCAGCGCCTCGGCCTTCGTGATGCCGGTGGTCTCGATCGATGGCCACGCGGTCGGCGAGGGCCGCCCCGGCCCGCACACCCGGCGCCTGCGCGAACTCTATCTCGCCATGGCGCGCGAGAGCGCCTGACCGTTCCCTTCGAGGCGTGGTCGGGGCCCTCCCCCAATGCGAGGGAGGGTGGTCGCGGAGCGACCGGGAGAGGGGGCGACCTCTCCGGATCCGGTGCTTCCCCGCACCCAACCCGCTTCGCGGGCCACCCTCTCCCGCAGCGGCGAGAGGGACGCGGATGATCGTTCGAACCTTTGCATCGGCTCCGAGAGGCATTCGCCTCCGCACAGGATCATCCTCCCATCACAGGACCGATACGGCAGGAACGCTTCCGTGCCCGGCTCTGTTCTCCCTCGAACCTCGCATCCGAGACAGGGAGATCCTATGCGCTCGATCCTCACCCTCGCGGTCGGCTTCGGCCTGATCGCCGGCGCTGCCTTCGCCCAGTCCCCCGACGCGCCCCTGAAGGGCCGCGACACCGACCCGGCCCTGCCGCCGCCAAACCAGACCATCCCGGACAAGATCCGGCCATCCGATGAGTCCTCGGGGCAGAACGCCCCCGGCACCAACGGGTCGGGGGACAAGGGCACCCTCAGCGATCGCCTCGAGAAGAGCGACGGCGTGATCAAGCCGCCCGGCAACGCGGCCCCCGGCATGGTGGTGACGCCGCCCGATCCGAATCCCGGCGGCATGCCGGTGATCAAGCCCGGTGACCTGCCGGGCCGCCAGCCCGGCACCGAGGCGCGCTGAGCGGTCATACCCGTCCGTCCCAGCCGCCTATCCGAGCCGCCTATTTAAGCCCGCCTATCCAAGCAGGAACGGGCGGCTTGCTTGATTTCCGCCCACGGATCGCGGAAAGACCCGAGGACAGCGAAAACGGTCCGCCCGACAGGTCGGGCCGCTTTCGCGCGGGCACGCACAGGTCTTGAGTGAATGGCAAACGTCGTCGTCGTAGGCGCCCAGTGGGGTGACGAAGGCAAGGGCAAGATCGTCGACTGGCTCTCCGAGCAGGCCGACGTGGTGGTCCGCTTCCAGGGCGGTCACAATGCCGGCCACACCCTCGTGGTCGACGGTGTGACCTACAAGCTGGCGCTGCTGCCTTCCGGCGTGGTCCGCGGCGGCAAGCTCTCGGTGATCGGCAACGGCGTCGTGGTCGATCCCTGGCACCTCGTGGACGAGATCGCCCGGCTCCAGGCCCAGGGCGTCGAGATCTCGCCCCGCACCCTGCGCATCGCCGACAACGCCACCCTGATCCTGCCGCTGCACCGCGAGCTCGACCATTTCCGCGAGACCTCCAACGCGGGTCTCAAGATCGGCACCACGAAGCGCGGCATCGGCCCCGCCTACGAGGACAAGGTCGGCCGCCGGGCCATCCGGGTGGTCGATCTCGCCGACGAGCACACCCTCGAGGCCAAGATCGAGCGGGTGCTGACCCACCACAACGCCCTGCGCCGGGGCCTCGGCATCGCCGAGGTCGATGCGGGCGCGCTGCTCTCCGAGCTGAAGGCGATCGCGCCGACGATCCTGCCCTACGCCGACACGGTGTGGAAGCTCCTCGACGACGAGCGCCGTGCCGGCAAGCGCATCCTGTTCGAGGGCGCCCAGGGCGCCCTCCTGGATGTCGACCACGGCACCTATCCGTTCGTGACCTCGTCGAACATCGTCGCCGCCCAGGCCGCGACGGGCTCCGGCATGGGTCCCTCGGCCATCGGCTACGTGCTGGGCATCGCCAAGGCCTACACCACCCGCGTCGGCGAAGGCCCCTTCCCCACCGAGCTCTTCGACGAGATCGGCGAGACCATCGGCGCTAAGGGCCGCGAGTTCGGCGTCAACACCGGACGCAAGCGGCGCTGCGGCTGGTTCGATGCGGTGCTGGTGCGCCAGACCGTGCGGACCTCCGGCATCGACGGCATCGCCCTGACCAAGCTCGACATCCTCGACGGGTTCGAGACCATCAAGGTCTGCACCGGCTACTGCCTCGACGGGCAGGTGGTCGACCATCTCCCCGCCAACCAGGCGGCCCAGGCCAAGGTCGAGCCGATCTACGAGACCATCGAGGGCTGGTCGGGCACCACGGCCGGCGCCCGCTCCTGGGCCGACCTGCCGGCCCAGGCAATCAAGTACGTGCGCCGGATCGAGGAGCTGATCGGCGCACCGGTGGCGCTGCTCTCGACCTCGCCGGAGCGCAACGACACCATCCTCATGCACAACCCCTTCGAGGATTGAGGCGGTTTCCGCTTGATGCACGGGCGATCGCGTGGGGATGATGCGGTCTCGATGGCCGTTCGGCCGCGCGGCGTCCCTCCGATCGGGGGAGAGCCGGACGACGCGGCCGGCCGGCCGCCGGCGAGAAGGCGGATCTGAGGCACGATGGCCGACTATTATCCACTGCTCGCACGGGCGCTTGACGCCATGCCCGACCGCTCCCTGGCCCTGCGCCAGGCGGTTTACGAGCGGGCGCGCGGGGCCCTGATCGGGCAGCTCCGCTCCCTCGATCCGCCCCTGTCCGAGGACGACATCGACCTGGAGCGCAATGCCCTTGAGGCGGCGATCCTGCGGCTGGAGCGCGACCATGGCGGCGTCGCGTCGGCACCGCCCGAGCCGGAACCGCCGACCCCGGAACCGGAGCCCTTCCTGCCGAGCCCGGCCAACGATGCGAGCGATCTCCCGGAAGCGTCGTTGCCGGAAGCGTCCCCGCCGGAGCCACGTCCTCCCCAGGCAAGGCCTTCTCAGGTAAGATCTTCCGAGCCGGCGCCGCCGGCGGCGACCCTGCCGCCCGCTCCGCCGCCGAATCTCGGCCTGCCCTTGAGCCCGCCAGCCGCGCGCGCACCGGAACCGTCCCCCGAGGTCGCGCCGAGTTCCCCGCCGGAGCCGCTCCTGCCCGCGCCGCCGCCCGGCGCGGGATCGGCCGCGCCGGACGTGGTGCCGCCCCCCGTCCGCATCCAGCCGCGCAAGTCCAAGACGCCGCCCTTCCTGGGGCCTGACGCCGACACCGAGGGGACCGAGCCGACGCCCGGTTCCGAGGAGGCCTCCGCCGACACCCTGATGGTCGACGGGAACGGCCAGCGCCAGCGGCCCCGCATCGCGGTGATCGGTCCGCGCACCGGCCGCTCCCGCCTCCTGCGCAACGTGCTGGTGGGCAGCATCCTGATCGCGGTGATCGGTCTCATCGCGGTCGCCGCCTTCCTCCTGCGCGACAAGCCGGCCGACCTCCAGCCGATCGCCACCGAGCAGCAGGACGGGGCCCAGGACGGCGCGGATTCCAAGTTCGCCGACCGCGTCGGCGGCGATGCGGCGCCGGCCGAGCGCGCCGCGCCGGCCCGTCGCCCGGCGACCGTTCCCACGGCACCGACGCCCGCCGCCCCGTCGCAGGCCCAGCCGGACCTCGCGGTGACCCAGCGGGCGGTGCTCTACGAGGAGAATGTCGGCGGCGGCGCCAATGCGGCGCCCAACGCGACCCAGGGCCGGGTGGTCTGGCGCCTCGACACCGTGCCGGGCGAGCAGGGCCAGCCGTTGGAGACCGTCGTGAGGGCCACGGCCGAGTTTCCGGATGCGGGCCTCACCCTGGCGATGACCCTGCGGCGCAACCTCGACGCGACCCTGCCGGCCTCCCACACCATCGAACTCGCCTTCACGCCGAGCGGCCCGGCCGGCGCGCGCCACAACGTGCAGGATATCGGCCTGCTCCAGGGCAAGGACGAGGAGGGTACGCGCGGCTCCCCGGTCTCTGGTCTGCCGGTCCGGGTCCGCGAAAACCTGTTCCTGATCGGGCTCTCGTCGCTGCCCAACGACATCGAGCGCAACACCGACATCCTGCTGCACAAGAACTGGTTCGACATCACCCTCAAGTTCGCCTCCGGTCCGCGCGGGATCGTGGCCTTCGAGAAGGGGACCGCCGGCACCCAGGTGCTGCAGAACGCCTTCGACCAGTGGCGCTAGGGTTGGCCGGGCGCGGAGCCTGATGCCGCTCCATCAACCGTTGGAATTGAGAAAGGCCCCCGGCATCGCTGACGGGGGCCTTTTTCGAAGTCCATGCGACGGCGGGGACCGCCTCAGGCGTGCAACTCGGCCCGGGGAGCTTCGCGGGTCGCCAGGTTGCGCTTGACCGCTTCCTGAATCTTCTCGAAAGCCCGGACCTCGATCTGGCGGACGCGCTCGCGCGAGACGCCGAACTCGCCGGACAGGTCCTCCAGGGTGATCGGATCGTCGGCGAGGCGACGGGCCTCGAAGATCCGGCGCTCCCGCGGGTTGAGCACCGAGAGCGCGTCGCGCAGGGCCGAGAGGCGGTTCTGCCCCTCCTCCTCGCGCGCCAGCACGGTCTCCTGGCTCGGGCTGTTATCCACCAGCCAGTCCTGCCACTCGCCCTCGCCCTCCTCGCGCAGGGGCGCGTTGAGGGAGGTGTCGCCCGACAGGCGCCGGTTCATGTCGATCACCTCCTGCTCGGGCACACCGAGCTTGACGGCGATCTGGGCGACCTGATCCGGCTTGAGGTCACCCTCGTCGAGCGCCGAGATGCGGCCCTTGGCCTTGCGCAGGTTGAAGAACAGCTTCTTCTGGTTGGCGGTGGTGCCCATCTTCACGAGCGACCACGAGCGCAGGATGTATTCCTGGATCGCCGCCTTGATCCACCACATGGCGTAGGTGGCCAGACGGAAGCCCTTGTCGGGCTCGAAGCGCTTGACCGCCTGCATCAGGCCGACATTGCCCTCGGACACGACTTCGCCGATCGGCAGCCCGTAGCCGCGATAGCCCATGGCGATCTTGGCCACGAGGCGGAGATGGGACGTCACCAGACGATGCGCGGCGTTCCGGTCGCCCTTCTCGCGCCAGTTCTTGGCGAGCGTGAACTCCTCGTTCGGCTCGAGCATCGGGAACTTGCGGATCTCGTCGAGGTAGCGGGAGAGGCCACCCTCGGTGGCGAGCACTGGCAATGCGCCGGCCATGATCTTACCTCCTTGAAAGGACCCCCAGCGGGGCGGTCCGGGCGAACCGCCGCTCCCTTGAGCCGACCGTCCGATTCCCTAGTCTAGCGGGAAACCGGGGGATTCGGGAAGGCGACGCGCAGGGCGAGTTCGTCTTTAACGCGCGGGACCTCGGTTGGGTCTGTGATGACACGAATGGCCGCAGCCCGCCGTGTCCTGGCGCACGCCCGCACCGGCTTGACTGTGGCCATGCCGCTACGGGCCGAAGCTCAGCGTTTTGCGCTCAATTGCGCGATCAGGTCGGTCATGTCGGGCGGCAGCGGGCTCTCGAAATGCAGGGTCTCGCCGGTGCGCGGATGGGCGAATCCCAGCACGCTGGCATGCAGGGCCTGCCGGCCCAGAGTGTCGAGGGCCAGGCGCGCCTCCGGCGTGAGCCGGCTCGCCTTGGTCTTGAAGGCACCCCCATAGACCGTATCGCCCAGGAGCGGATGGCCCCGGTGGCTCAGATGCACGCGGATCTGATGGGTGCGCCCCGTCTCCAGCATGCAGCGCACCAGCGCCACCGGGGCCTCGGTGCCCAGAACCGTCTCCACCCGGTAATGCGTGATGGCGTGGCGACCGCCCTCCCCGCGCACCACCGCGATCTTCTCGCGATTGCGGACGCTGCGGGCGAGATTCGACTCGATGGTCCCGACGCGCGGCTCGGGCACGCCCCAGGCCAGGGCCAGATAGGCCCGCTCGAGCGGGCCGGTGCGGCCGTGATCGGCGAACTGCGCCGTCAGCCCCGCATGGGCGAGGTCGTTCTTGGCCACCACCAGCAGGCCGCTGGTGTCCTTGTCGAGGCGATGGACGATGCCCGGCCGGCGCACGCCGCCGATGCCCGACAGGCTGTCGCCGCAATGGGCGATGAGCCCGTTCACCAGGGTCCCGGATTCATGGCCGGGCGCCGGGTGGACGACGAGGCCCGCCGGCTTGTCGATGACGATGAGGTCGTCGTCCTCGTACACGATGACGAGGTCGAGGGATTCGGCGCGCGGCTCCGGCGCCACCGCCTCGGGGATGGTCACGGCGAGTTCGGTGCCGGGGCCGACCTTGACGGACGGGTCCAGGCTGACGGCGCCGTTGCGGCGGACCTGCCCGGCCTTGACGAGATCCTGCAGGCGCGAGCGCGAGACGTCGGGGAAGATCCGCGCCAGGGCGCGGTCGAGGCGCTCGGTCGCGGCCTCCTCCCCGATCGTCGCGCGGCGTTCCGCGATCGTCGCGCGGCGCTCGCCGGTTGCGTCCTGATCGAGGGAGTCCTGATCGAGGGCGTCGTGATCCAGATCCTCGGCTTCGAGATCCAGCACGTCCTGTCCCGAAACCGGGTCCTGTCCCGGCCCGAGGTGTTCCTGTCCCGACACGAGGTGTTCCTTTCCCGACAAGCGGCGTTTCCGAGGTTCAAAATGTCGCTTGGGCGACGCGGAGGCGATTTCGGCCCTTGTGGCGTCGCGCGACCCTCGCTATACGATCGCCCATCGGCCGGGAAGCACGGATCGCAGCAGCGATGACCGCGCCCCTCCCTCCGATCCGCGCCCATCGTCTAGCGGTTAGGACAGGTCCCTCTCACGGATCAGACCGGGGTTCGATTCCCCGTGGGCGCGCCAACAACTTTCCCCTGATGGTTCTCTTGTCGTCCGCGCCGCGATGAGGCTCGACCTGCGCCGGCACGCGGCGAAGCAGACGTCCGGCCACTAGGACAAGCTGTCCGGCTGACGGCCTCGTCTCCCTCGTGCGATGAGCGGGCATGATCCGGGTCATCAAACACATCATCGTCGAGCCGACGGCGGACCAGATGGCGCGCCTCGGGCGTATCCAGGCCATCGTCGTCGCCACCTTCCCGGGCGCCACCACCGACATCGTTCCGGGTCTGCTGGACGACGACCTCGTGGTGGAGGTCCGACTGCCCCTCGACAACCTGAACGACTGGCGTGCGGCACGCGAGGCCTGGGGAGACTTCAGCCGCCTTGCAGCCCCGCTCCCAGGCCCGACCGACCCCGAGTCCGACGAAGCCTGACCCGGTGTGCCCGCCGGGCCTGCGCTGCGGCCGCCCCGGGTCACCCCGTGGACGCATCACGCTTGCGTGATCCCGGCCCCATCGATGACGCCGGGGACGGGTCGAAATCCTGCCCCGCCGTCGCGGCGGACCCGGCCCCGGACCCAGCCCTGGACCCAGCCCCGCACCGTCGCGCGCCGCTGGATGTTCGACGCCCGCGCTGCGCATTCGCCCGCGGGGTGGCAGATTCGCGCTGGTATCGACGAAGTCGATCCGAGCGTTCGCGCTTCGAGCGCCTCATGCGCCACAAAAGCCATACGTTAAAATTTTGCTAACGCATCCGGTTTGACGTGATTGACAGCGCTGGCAAATTACAACTTTGATCACCTTATGTCGTGGCAGATCCGCGATGGGGATGGACGACAGAAATGAGCTGGATCTCGCTCCGTAAGTTTACCGCCGGTGAGACCAAGACGCAGTCTCCCGAGCAGACGGATGCGATGTTGCGCGCTCCAATACTCACGACACCCTTTCTGCGGGTCGGTGAGGAAGTCGACAATTCAGAGCCTGAACCTCATGTCGAGGACCTTTCGCTGGATTCGTTGGGACAGCACAACGAGAGCCTGCGTTTCCGCGTGGCGGAGATGTCCGAGCGGCTCGACGACCTGAAGTCGCTGCAATCGGATTTCTCGGCCCTCCTGGTGCCGATCGTGGCGATCACCGAGGAATTGCCCCGGGCCAAGGTCCGGACGGCCGAGCTGGAGACGCTGCTGGGCGTCGAGCAGGCCAATGCCGCGACCCTGCGGCGCGACCTCGCCGATGCGACGGGCCGGCTCGCCGTGGCCACGAACGACGTGTCGGCCGCCAAGATCCAGCTGCACCACCTCGAAACCAGCCTCCAGGCCCGCGACGCCGCGGCGGAGGAAGTGCGCCTCGCCCTGCGCGACAAGACCCTGCAGGTCGAGAACCTGGAGCGGCGCCTGTTTGCCGAGACCGAGCAGACCCGCGCCCTCCAGGGCGAGAGCAAGGCCTTGCGAGGCGAGGCCAAGGCCCTCGATCAGGCGCTGGCCCGCTCGGACAGCGAGTTGCAGGACCTGCGCGAAAGCCGCCACGCCCTCGATCGGGACAATCTGCGGCTCCAGACCCTCAGCGAGGCCCAGGCCGCCCAGCTGGCCGAGCTGACCGCACGAGCGCAGGACTTCGAGACGCAGGCCGAAGCCGGCCGCATCGCCCTGCGCAACGTCGAGCAGCAGCTCGCCGCCGAGGTCACCGCCGCGCAGAAAGCCGAGGCCCAGTACGAGGCCGAGGTCGCCAATCATCGCACCGAGCGCGCGAGCCTCGCCATGCGGGCGGAGGCGAGCACGAGCCGCCTCGCCAGCACCGAGCAGATGCTGGCGCAGCTGCGCAACCAGCTGCGCGAGCGCGACGAGGCCGGCCGCTCGGCCGAGCGCGGGCTCAAGGAGGCCCTGATCGAGCGGGTGACCCTCGACCGCCGCCTGGAGAGCGCCCAGGCGGATCTCGCCCGCCAGACCGAGCGCTTCCTCGAGATGCAGCGCGCCCGCTCGGAATTCGAGCATCGCTGCGAGATGCTGACCAAGGCGATGGCGGCCAAGGATGCGGCCCTCGAACAGGCGCTCGGCCGCGTCTCCAGCCTGTCCGACCGGATCGACCATCTGGTCCATCGCCAGGAGGTCGAGCGGGCCGATTTCGAGACCGTCAATCATCGTCTCATCGAGGAGCTGCAGCACGAGCGCTCCGAGCGGAAGCTGGCCCAGGGCGCGCTCGACATCGCCCGCGAGAGCCGGGTCTCGCTTCAGAAGCAGCACGAGGCCCTGCGGCGCTCCGCCCGCAACTTCGCCGGAGAGGAGGCCGGGGCGCGATCCGAATCGGCGCCTGCCCAAACTCAGGCGCAAACCCAAGCCTCTGCCCCCGCCGAGGTCAGCAACGTCCGACCGTTCACGCCCCCGTCCGAGAAGTAAGCCCGCCGGTCGATCGGCCGGGCGGATCTCCCGCTCGACCCGTTCCTCCACCCCACCGCGATGCCGCGCGAGCACACCCCGCGCAGGAAAGCAGCCATGTCCGAGACCGCGCTACGCGACCGAGAGACGTCTTCCGCCGGGGCCTGGCTGATGCGCAGCCTGCCGACGCCGCATCGTCCGGCCGGCACGCCCGAACCGGCTCAGCCCACGGAGCCGGCGAAGCCCGGTGCGATGCGGGACGTGACGCCCGGCGCCGAGGCTGGCCCGCGACGGGACTGGTCCGCCTCCCTCGATCTCATCCACGAGGCGACGGCCGCGATCCGCATCAGCGAGGAGCGGGCGGCCGAACTGGAACAGGAGCTCGAGCGCACCGTGGCGCGCGCCCTGGAGCGGGCCTCGGCTCTCGAAGCGCAGGTCGCCGCCGCCCAATCCCGGGCCGAGCAGGCGGAGCGCCGGGCCGAGGAGGCCGAGGAATGGCTGGCGCGCCTGCACGATGCCGTGGTGGAGGGCTTCACCCGAAAGGCCGCCCCGCCGGCGGCGCAGGCCACGAGTTCCGCCGCCTGATCCTGTTCGCCCCGGTCCGGTCCCGACCGGCTCCCGTTGAACCGCGCCAGGCCACCCCGCCCCGCGCGCTCGACCCTCCCGAAAACGGGTCCGTGCCACCATGTCCGCAGCCGCCTCCCCTGCTCGATCGCCGCTGATGGGCACCGTGCTCGCCCCGATGGTCGTCCTTCAGGACGCCGACGCCCAGTCTCTCGCTCCTGCCCTGGCCCCTGCGCTCGCGCAGGAGGCCGCGCGCGAGGGCGTTCGGGACTTGTCGCGCTCGCAGGCGCTGGTGCCCTACGAGGCGGCGCCCCCAAGCTCGGTTCTCGGCGCCACCACCCTGCGGCTGGTCGAGCGCAGCATGGAGACCATCCGGCTCCTGCATCGGCGCGTGGACAGCATCTCGGCCCAGGCCCGGGACCTGATCGCCCTCACCCACCGGGAGCGGGCCGAACGGGAGGTCGAATTGACCCAGGCCCGCGCCGAGGCGGCCGAGTGGCGGCGTCAGGCCATGGAATCGGAGCTGCTGGCGCGCGAGGCCCAGCTTCGGGCGCGCGAGGCCGAGATGGCGCGCCGCGAGGCCGAACAGGCCGCCCACGAGGCCCGGCGCCAAGTGCGCAAGGCCGAGGCGGAGGTCGAAGGGCTCCAGGCCTACCTGCGCAAGATCAGCGACTTCCTCGAATCCACCCTCGGCCGGTAGAGGCGGTTCCTCCGTCGACGAGGCGGATCCGCGAATCGCTTCCGGACCCACGCAACCCGGGCAGAGCCAGCCGCACGATCGGCGAGTCCGTCATCCCCCGCCATCGGTGCTGCGGTGCAAGCGTAGCGGTTCGTTGAGGACGTTGCGGTTTTCGCCCGCGGATGACTTTCCCCAGGCGTCGTCGCTGCGATGCGGGATCGAAATACTGAATATCTCCGGCCAATCACTTGCGTAGTCTGAACGGCGGATTAAGGTTCCGGCTCGTTCCAAATCAACTCGCGATTAACCTCCTTCGACAAGGTGACAGCCATGTCCAACGTGATTCGCGTGAAGCCGACCCATGACGGCACCTACACGGTCTATCGCGGCGAGGCCGTGCTGGTGAGCGGTCTGACGCTCCTCCAGGCGGAGCGCTACCGGGAGAATCTGGCCGAGGAGCCGGTGCTGGAAGACGCCTGACGCCCCCTCGACCCGGCACCGGGCGCCTCAGGCCCGGGCCAGTGCCAGGGGTCCGAGATCCGCGATGGTGCCGGCCTCGGTCAGGCCCCGCTCCATGCCGGCGACGGTGTAGCCCGCCGCCGCGCGGGTAATCGTATAGAGGTGGTAGCTCGCGCGGTGGTGCCGCGCATCGCCCCGAGCCGAGGCCGAGGCGGCGCCCACCACCGGGATCGACCGGCCCCCCGGCCCCGCCACGAACGCCACGCTGCGGACGTGGTTGTGCCCGTGCAGGATCAACTCCGCCCCCGCATGTGCCACCATGGCGGTGAACGCGCCCGCATCCTTCAATTCCCGCCCGGACGAGGTGCCGCCGGGATGCGACGGATGGTGGATCATCACCACGCGAAAGGGGGGCTCGGGCTCGGCCCCGAGCGCCCGAAGCAGGGCCTCGGTCGCGGCGATCTGCTGCGGCCCGAGGCGCCCGCTCGCCATCAGGGGCTTGGTCGGAACCGCCGAGGACAATCCGATCAGCGCGACAGGCCCGCGCCGGCGCAGGTAGGGGAAATGCCCATGCGTGCCGTCGTCGCCCGTGGTCCAGGCCCCGCAGGCGAGGAGCAGCCCTTCGAGGGAGCCGCGCACGTAGGCGTCGTGGTTGCCCGGCACGAAGCTCACCGCGTCCGGCGTGCCGAGCGCCTCGAGGAAGACCTTGGCGGTCGACCATTCGCTCGGCAGACCGATGTTGCACAGGTCGCCGGTGCAGGCGATGTGGTCGTGCGCCTGAGCCTGGAGGTCGGCCACCAGGGCGGCCAGCACCTCCATGTCGTGCGCGTCCTTGCGGCCGCGCTGCCAGTTCACGTAGCCGGTGGCGCGCTTGCTGAGGAGCTGGCGCAGGCGCGGGCGCGTCAGCGGCCCCACATGGGGGTCGGTCAGGTGGGCGAGGCGGAACATCATCCCCCGGTGCACGATCGATGATCGGGATTTCGGGGTTCCGCATCGCCTCATCCGACCCCGAGGGTCAACCCTCGCGGGGCGATTCGCCACCCGCCCCCGGGGCTCACGGCTTTGCTCGCCCCCGAGACTCTTGCCCCCAAGGCTCTCGCCCCAACGCTCACGCGCTGCCGATGGCGATCCCAGTCAGCAGCACCAGGGCGCCGCCGAGAACCACCTGCATCGCCGCGCGCCAGAACGGCGTCGCCATGTAGCGGGTGCGGATGGCCGCGATCGCCAGCAGCTCCACCACCACCACGACGATCGCCAGGGCGGTGGCGAAGCCGAAGGCGTTCGGCCACCGGTCCGGGATCGCGTAGGGCAGCGTGTGGCCGAGACCGCCGAGCGTGGTCATCACCCCGCAGACGAGGCCGCGCATCCACGGCGTGCCCCGCCCGGTGATCTGCCCGTCATCCGAGAGCGCCTCGGTGAAGCCCATGCTGATGCCGGCCCCGATCGAGGCGGCGAGCCCCACCAGGAAGGTCGCCCCGTTGCTGTGGGTCGCGAAGGCGGCGGCGAAGATCGGCGCCAGGGTCGAGACCGAGCCGTCGATCAGCCCGGCGAGGCCCGGCTGGACGTAGCGCAGCACGAAAGCCCGGTGCGCTTCGGCCGCTGCGGGGTCGAGCGGCGCCGCCGATCCCGCGACTCCGTGGGCCTGTGACATCGTCATCGCGTGCATCCTCTCCGGCCTCGCGACCTGTTTAGATCGATTCCAATCTATGGATTGGAACGGCTCCAAACAAGCGCCGGATGCCCCTTTCTGTCACCCGAAGCGGAGGTTTCGGCCTTCCCGCGGCGTTGCACCGGTCCGGCGATCGGAGCTAGACAGCCGGCTGCCCGTCCGTCCCGGTCGTCGCCGCAAGGCGCGGGACGGCTCCGCGACCGGCCCCTCGGCGCCGCGAAAGCGAAGTGATGAGCCTCGTCAAACGCATCGGCCGCGCGCCGGCGGTTCAGCAGGCCCTCGGCATCCTCGCCGGCGGCTACCTGCGCCTGGTCCGCCGCACCAACCGCTTCACCGTGGAGCCGGCCGGCCCCGATGCCTGGCTCGACGGGCACAGCCCCTTCATCGCCGGCATGTGGCACGGCCAGCACACGATGATCTCGTTCATGCGCCGGCCGCACGACCGGATCGCCACCATCATTTCCCGGTCGGCCGACGGCAACATCAACGCCATCGCGCTCACCCGGATGGGCGTGCGGGTCATCCGGGCCTCGGGCGCGCGCGGCCGCGTGCTGCGGGACGCCAAGGCGAAGGGCGGGGCCGAGGGCCTGCGCGCCATGCTGCGGGCCTTGAAGGACGGCGAATCGGTCGCCTTCAGCGCCGACGTGCCGAAGGTCTCGCGCCGCGCCGATGCCGGCATCCTCACCCTGGCGCGCTTCTCCGGCCGGCCGATCATTCCCGTGGCGGTGGTGACGAGCCGGCACTGGCGCTTCAACAGCTGGGACCGGGCCTGCCTCGGCCTGCCCTTGGGCCGCGGCGCGATGGTGTTCGGAGACCCGATCGTCGTGCCCCGCGACGTCGCGCCCGATGTCCTCGAAACACTGCGCCGGCAGCTGGAGGCCGAGATGAACCGGGTTCATGACCGCGCCTACACCCTGGTCGGCCGCCCCGACCGCGTCGGACCCCATGATCGCGTGACCCATCTGGACCGCGTCACCCATCCGGACCGGGGCGCGGCCGAACCCCGCGCCGGGACGCCCGCATGAAGGCGATGGCGAAGGCCCCGCCCCTCACGGCGCTCCTCGGGGCCTACCGCTACGGCCTCTATCTCGGCGAGCCGGCGCTGGTGGGCCTGCTCGGCTGGCGCGCCCGCCGGGGCAAGGAGGATGGCGGCCGCCTCGCCGAGCGGCGCGGCCTGCCGGGCCGGGCCCGCCCCCTCGGGCGTCTGGTCTGGATGCACGGGGCGAGCGTCGGCGAGGCGTTGTCCCTGGTCGGCCTCGTCGACGGCATGATCGCGCGCGGCTTCTCGGTCCTGGTCACGACGGGCACGCGCAGCGCGGCCGACCTGATCGGGCGCCGCCTGCCGGCCGGGGCCGTACACCAGTACATGCCCCTCGATGCGCCGCGCTGGGTCGAGCGCTTCCTCGCCCATTGGCGCCCCGATCTGGCGCTGATCGCCGAATCCGAGATCTGGCCGAACACCATCCTATCCCTGCACCGGCGCGGCATCCCGCTGCTTCTGGTCAATGCGCGGCTGTCGGAGCGCTCGTTCCAGGGTTGGGCGCGCACGCCGCGCACCGCCGAGGCGCTCCTGGCCCGCATCGCGATCTGCCTCGCCCAGACCGACGAGGATGCCGACCGCTTCCGCCGCCTCGGTGCCCCGCGGGTCGAGATCGCCGGCAATCTCAAATACGATTCCGAGGTGCCCCCGGCGGACGGGCAGCAACTCGCCCACCTGCGCGATCTCATCGGCGACCGGCCCGTCTGGGTCGCGGCCAGCACCCATCCGGGCGAGGACGCGATGGCGGCCCGCGCCCATGCCCGCCTGCGGGCGCGCTGGCCCCGTCTCCTCACCATCGTCGTGCCGCGCCATCCCCACCGTGGCGGCGACGTGGCCGATTGCGCCGGCGCCGAAGGTCTGCGCAGCGCCCGGCGCTCGCAGGGCGGGCGCCCGCACGGGGGCGTCGACCTCTACGTCGCCGACACGCTGGGCGAACTCGGCCTGTTCTATCGGCTCAGCCGCATCGTCTATCTCGGCGGCTCCCTGGTGCCGCATGGCGGGCAGAACCCGATCGAGCCGACCCGCCTGTGTGCCGCTGTGCTGCATGGGCCGCACGTCCACAACTTCACCCAGGTCTACCGCGCCCTCGACGGCGCCGGCGGCGCCCTGCTGGTGCTGGATGCCGACGACCTCGCCGTCACCCTGGACGACCTGCTGGGCGACCGGCCCCGTATTGCGGCGCTGAACCAGGCCGGCGCCGCCGCACTCCAGCCCTTCGAGGGCGCGGTCGCCCGCACCCTGTCGGTGCTCGACCCCTTCATCGCCCAGATGACCCTGACGGCGATGACCGCCTCGTGAGCCCGGACTGATGCGGCCCCCCGCCTTCTGGGACGCGCGGCCCGGCCACCCGGCGGCCCGTCTGCTGGCGCCCCTCGGCGCCCTCTACGGCCGCCACACCGCCGCCCGCATGGATCGCCCCGGTGCCGCCGCGCCCTGCCCCGTCCTGTGCATCGGCAACTTCACTCTGGGGGGCGCCGGCAAGACGCCGACCGCGCTGGCGCTGGCGACCCTGCTGCGCGACCTCGGCGCCCGCCCGGCCTTCCTGACCCGAGGCTATGGCGGACGCCTCGCCGGTCCCATCCGGGTCGATCCGACGATGCAGACCGTGGCCGAGACCGGTGACGAGCCTCGCCTGCTGGCGCGGTCCGCTCCCACCATCCTGTCGCGCGATCGCCCGGCCGGCGCCCGCCTGTGCGTGGCGGAGGGCGCCGACGTCATCGTGATGGATGACGGCCTCCAGAACCCGAGCCTGGCCAAGACCCTGTCGCTCGCCGTGGTCGATGCCGGAGCCGGGCTCGGCAACGGCCGGCCTTTCCCGGCCGGCCCCCTGCGGGTTCCGTTGTCGCGCCAGTGGCGCCACGTCCACGGGATCGTGCTGATCGGCGACGGCCCGCGCGGCGCGGTCGTGGCCGAGGCGGCGCGGGCGCGCGGGCTGCCGGTCCACCGCGCCCGCCTGATCCCGGGGGCCGATTTCGCGGGTCGGCGCGTCCTCGCCTTCGCGGGCATCGGGCGCCCCGGCAAGTTCTTTTCGAGCCTCGCCGAGGCCGGCGCCACCCTCGTCGGCCGGCGCGCCTTTGCGGATCACCACCCCTACGCCGCTGCCGACGCGGCGGCGCTGACGGCGGAGGCGCGACGCCTCGGCGCCGACCTCGTCACCACCGAGAAGGACCACGTCCGCCTCGAGGCCCCGTTCGCCGCCCGCGTCGCCATCCTGCCCGTCACCCTCGCCTTCGCCGACGAAGCGCCGCTCCTCGCGCAGCTGCGCTCGCTGCTCGGCCGAGCCTCGGGCTAGAATGTGTCGGGGATCGGCGGAAACTCGTTATCCCGACCCGACAAAGCAAAACGCCAGATTCGGGGACGGTTCACGGTCGATCCGCGTCTTCACGACCGATCGAAGATTAGGCCCTTCGACCCGCGAGAGAAGCGGGCACGCGATCCCGCCCCTTCGACCGTCAGGTCACGATCCGGCCTGCGCCGAGGCGATCGCCTGTTCGAGGAAGGTGGCGGCGTTCCCGATCGCTGCCCGGCCCTCGGCCAGCTCGGCCTGGAACATGTGCCAGACGTGGAACATGTTCGGCCAGATCTCCAGGGAGACCCGGACGCGGTTCTCGCCGAGATGGTTGGCGAGCCGGATGGCGTCGCTGAGCATCAGTTCGGCCTCGCCGATCTGCACCAGGATCGGTGGTAATCCGCGAACGTCGGCGAAGACCGGCGAAGCCTCCGGGCTGTTCGGCAAGGCCCCGCCGAGGAAGGTCCGTGCCATCAGGTCGAGACCCGCCTTGGTGTTCAGCGGATCGAGGCCCTCGCGGTTGAACATCGAGGCGCCGGTATGCTCCAGGTTCGCCCATGGGGAGAGGGCGGCCCCGCCAGCCGGCAACGGCACGCCCGCGTTGCGCGCCATGACCATCACGGTGACCACCATGGCGCCACCCGCCGAATCTCCCGCGACGGTGACCGAACGCGGGTCCTGGCCCTGGTCGATCAGCCAGCGATAGGCCGAGAAGGTATCGTCGATCGGGGTCGGGAAGGGATGCTCGGGAGCCAGCCGGTAATCCGGCAGGTAGACGCGGGCCTTCATCGCCTTGGCGAAGGCGCCGGCCAGGCCGTGATATCCGCCCGGTCCTCCGACGATGTAGGCCCCGCCGTGGATGTAGAACAGCACGCGGTCGCCGACGACGTCGTCCGGCGTTACCAGGGTGCCCGGGACGCCGCCCATATCGACGGGTTCGATCCGAACGCCCTCGGGCGTCGGATGCTGCGCCATCGTGTCGATGTAGGCGCGACGGATCTCCTCCAGCGTCGCGCCCCGGGTCTCGCCGAGGATGACCGGTCCAAGGTCCTGCAGGCTGCCGGCCCATTGTGCGAGCCGATGGGTCACGAGATCGTTGAAGGCCATGAGACACCCGTCCAGTGCTGTTGCAAGTCTTGTCGCAAGTGCTGTCAATTGCGTCGAATGGCCGGTATACGCCGGCGATTGGCGAATGGGCGTCAACACTGCGGGGATGGAACGGCGCGGATGTCATTCGGGCATGTCGGCGACATCGCAGCTTTCGTCGCCGCGGCCGAGGCCGGAAGCTTCGTCGCCGCGGCGCGCCTCCGGTCGATGACGCGATCCGGGATCGCCAAGAGCGTCGGGCGCCTCGAAAGCCGCCTCGGCGTGCGGCTGTTCCATCGCACGACGCGAAGCCTCGCCCTGACGGACGACGGCCGCCTCTTCCTCGATCGGTGTACGCAGATCCTCTCGGATCTCGAGGATGCGGAACTGTCGCTGGCCGAGGGGGGCGGCGAACCGCAGGGCATCCTCCGCCTCACGGCCCCGGAGACCTTCGGACGGGTGGTGGTTCTGCCCGTGCTCAACCGGTTCCTGGCGGCGTGGCCGAAGCTGCGTGCGGAGGTCAGTCTCACCGACCGGGTCAACGACATCATCGACGACGGCTACGATCTGGCGATCCGGATCGGTGATCCGCGCGAGAACGGCAGCCTGATCGCCAAGACCCTGATCGCCAGGACGTTGACGCGTCAGCAGGACCTCGTCGTGGCAAGCCCGGGCTACCTGTCCACGCGGCCGCTGCCCCGGCACCCGGACGACCTGACCGAGCAGACCTGCCTGAGCTATCTCAGCGCCGGGCGGCACCGGGCCTGGCGTTTCGTCGCCGAGGGCAAGACGATCGCGATCCGGCCCCGTGCGCGGCTCGCGCTCGATAGCGGCGAGGCCTTGCGCGATGCCGCTTTGTCCGGAGCCGGCCTCGCCTACCTGCCGAGCTACGTCGTCGACGAGGACATCGCGAACGACCGCCTGCGCGTCGTTCTCTCAGACTATGCCGCCCCACCCATCCCGATCTGTGCCCTCTACCCCAGCCGCCGCCATCTGGCCTCCAAGGTGCGGCGGTTCATCGACCTCGTCGCGGCCGAGCTTCACACGCCATCCGCCTGAAGCGATGGGGGCTCGACGCAGACCGTCCGTGATCACGGGGTTGCTGGGGCTCGGCAACCGGGCGAATCGGTCACCCCCGCACCCGCTGGCGGGCCGAAGGCGACCGCGCCGTCAAGCCGGCCGCCCGGTCTGGGCGAGGCGCTTCATCGCGGCCTCGGGGCTGGCATAGGCCTCCTGCAGGGTGGCGCTCCAGTAGCGCAGAGCGTCGAGGGCGATCGGCTCGCCGGTCACCGCGCAGCGCACGAAGCTGCCGGGCTTGACCACCCGCATGGTGCCGTCGCCGTACTCCACCACCGCCTCGCCGGAGGCTCCGCGCTCGAAACGTCCCAACATGATCCTGCCGCCTCCCGGCCCATTCGCCCACTGGCCCCGTCTTAGGAGCGCGGCGGCCCGGTGTCGATGACGCCCGACCCTCGACAGACCCGCGACTTGGTGCCTTAAGTCTCAGGATGCCGCTCCGCGTCCTGCTCTCATGAACCCGGATCTCGCCCGCCTGTTCGACGCCGCCCGGGCCGCGCAGGCCAGGGCCTACGCGCCCTACTCGCGCTTCCCCGTCGGTGCGGCCCTGCGCGACGACTCGGGCGCCGTCCATGTCGGCTGCAACGTCGAGAACGCCGCCTATCCGGTCGGGACCTGCGCCGAGGCCGGCGCCATTGCCGCCATGGTGGCAGCGGGCGGTCGCGCCATCGCCGAACTCCTGGTGCTCGGTCCGGGCCCCGGCCTCGTGACACCCTGCGGCGCCTGCCGCCAGCGCATCCGCGAATTCGCCGGACCGGCGGTTCTGGTCCACGTCGCCGATGCCGAGGGTATCCGCGCGGCCTTCACCCTCGGGACGCTGCTGCCCGAATCGTTTGGCCCCGAGAATCTTGGCTCACCCAAGAATCTCGTCTCACCCCAGAATCTCGCTTCACCCGAGAACCTCGCTTCACCCGAGAATCTCGCCTCACCCGAGAATCCTGTCTCGCCCGAAAATCTCGTCTCTGCCGAGAGTCTCGATCATGGGTGAGCCCGAGCCGACCGTCGAGGCCGCCGCCGGCCTGCTTCGCGCCCAGGGGTTCGGCGGTCCGTTCGCCTGTGCGATCGTGACCGGGACCGGACTCGGTGCCTGGGTGTGTGACCTCGACGAAACACTCTCGGTATCCTACGCGCAGATTCCGGGCTTTCCGGCGCTCGGGGTGAGCGGCCACGGCGGCCGCCTGCATGCCGGCCGCCTCGCCGGCCGCCGGGTTCTGGTCTTCGAGGGCCGCGCGCACGCCTACGAGGCGGGTGACGCCGCCATCATGCGGGTGCCCCTCGCCGTCGCCCAACTGCTTGGCGCAGAAGCCCTTCTTCTCACCAACGCGGCCGGTTCGCTGCGGCCCGAGGTCGGTCCCGGCAGCCTCGTCGCGCTCACCGACCACATCAATCTGTCGGGCCTCAACCCCCTCATCGGCGAGCCGAGCGACGGCCGCTTCGTGCCCATGGTCGAGGCCTACGACGCGTCGCTCCGGAGCCATCTCCTTGCCGCAGCAGCAGAATCCGGCCTGGTACTCCACACCGGGATCTACGCCTGGTTCTCCGGCCCGAGCTTCGAGACGCCAGCCGAAATCCGCATGGCCGGGCGCCTCGGCGCCGATCTCGTCGGCATGTCGACGGCGCCGGAGGTCATTCTGGCCCGCTTCTACGGTCTGCCCGTCGCCGCCGTTTCGGTGGTGACCAACCTCGGCGCCGGCATCGGCGCCGGCAATCCCCACCATGCCGAGACCAAGGCGGTCGCCGCTGATGCCGGCGACGACCTCGCCCGCCTCGTCGCGGCCTTCGTGGCCCGCCTGCCCGCAAGGACGCCCTCATGACCGACGATGCCGCCATCGCCCGGCGAGCCCTGCCGCTGCTCGACCTCACCGATCTCAGCGAGTCCTGCTCCGAAGCCGCCATCGACACGCTCTGCCGAGACGCTCGCGCGAGCCGGGTCGCCGCCATCTGCGTCTGGCCGCATTACGTGAGCCGGGCCGCCCGGCTTCTCGCCGGCAGCCCGGTGCGGATCGCCACCGTCATCAACTTTCCCGCCGGTGGCGACGATATCGAGCGGGCGGTGGACGACACGACGGAGGCCCTGGCGGACGGCGCGCACGAGATCGACCTCGTGCTGCCCTATCGCAGCTTCCTCGCTGGCGAGACCGGGATATGCCGGTCGATGCTCGGCGCCATCCGCGAGGTCTGCGATGGCGACCGACTGCTCAAGGTGATCCTCGAGAGCGGCGAGCTGGCGACATCGACGGCGATCTCCGCAGCCAGTCGCCTCGCCATCGAGTCCGGCGCGGATTTCCTCAAGACATCAACAGGTAAGTGCCCGATATCTGCGACACCCGAAGCGGCCGAAGCGATGCTTCTCGCCATCCGGGACCGGGCAGATGGGCGCTCTGTCGGGCTCAAGGTCTCGGGCGGATTGCGCAGCGTCGCCGATGCCGGTCGCTATCTCGCGCTCGCCGATCGTATCATGGGGCCCGCCTGGGTCTCGCCCCGCACTGTCCGTCTCGGCGCCAGCAGTCTGCACGCCGCACTGATGTCGGCGTGCGGAGAGCCGGCCCGATGAGGCTGCCGCAGGAACTGATCCGGGCGAAGCGCGATGGTGGCGAACTCCCGTCCGAAGACATTGCCGACTTCATCGCCGGCCTGACCGACGGGCGGGTCACCGAGGGACAGGCGGCGGCCTTCGCCATGGCGGTGTTTTTCCGGGGGCTTTCGCGGGCGGAGCGCGTCGCCCTGACCCAAGCCATGACCCGCTCGGGCACGGTTCTGCACTGGAAGCTGCCCGGACCCGTTCTCGACAAGCACTCGTCTGGGGGCGTCGGGGATGCCGTCAGCCTCGCGCTTGCGCCGATGGTGGCGGCTTGCGGCGGCTATGTGCCCATGATCTCAGGTCGCGGTCTCGGCCACACCGGTGGCACCCTCGACAAGCTCGCGAGCATCCCGGGCTACGATGTGACGCCCGATCTCGACCGCTTTCGGCGTGTCACCGCGGAGGTCGGCTGCGCCATCATCGGGCAGACCGCCGACCTGGCTCCCGCGGATCGTCGGCTCTACGCCATCCGCGACGTCACCGGCACGGTCGAGTCCCTCGACCTCATCACCGCCTCCATCCTTTCGAAGAAGCTTGCGGCTGGCCTCGATGGTCTGGTGATGGATGTGAAGACCGGCTCGGGAGCCTTCATGGCTCAGCGTTCCGAGGCACAAGGACTCGCGCGCAGCATCGTCGCCGTCGCCAACGGCGCCGGCCTGCCCACGGTGGCGCTGATCACCGATATGGATTCGCCCCTCGCCTCCTCCGCCGGAAATGCCCTGGAGGTCGCCTACATCCTGGAGTATCTCACCGGACAATCACGGGAGCCTACGTTCCACGCTGTCACCATGGCACTGGCCGCCGAAATGCTGGTGATCGGCGGACTGCGTGCTGATATCAAAGACGCCGTAACGGCCCTGGAGAAAGCCCTGGCTTCCGGCCGTGCGACCGAAACCTTCGGTCGGATGGTCGCCGCGCTTGGAGGCCCGAGCGATCTTATCGAGAGTCCGGGGCGCCATCTGCCGGTGGCTCCTGTCATCCGGACCATCGCGGCGCCTACGAGTGGGTTTGTGACCGCGGTGGCCACCCGCGAGTTGGGGCTGGCCGTCATCGGGCTCGGGGGGGGGCGAACTCGCCCCCAGGATGATATCGACCCTCGGGTCGGTCTGACCCGGCTTCCTCGGGTCGGTGCGCGAGTGGAGCGGGGCGAGGTGCTCGCAATGATCCATGCGCCCGATGCGACCGCCGCGGACCGGTCAGAAATCGCCGTGTCCGCAGCCTACCGCATCGATCCGGCCCCGAGGTCAGGGCCCGACGCCATCCTCGAGCGGATCGCCGAATGACGACGTCCGGATTTCTACGAGGCACAGTCGTCGGGAGCTGGTATCGCCGCTTTTAGTACTCGTAACGGCCATGCCCACGACGGTGGTGCCGGCGCTCATGCCAGCCGCGGCGCTCATCCCAGCCACCGTGATGATCCCAGCCATGACGGCGGTGCCCCCATCCGCGATGGCGTCCCCGCTCGTGACCGCCATCGTAGCGATCATGGTGACGGTGATGTCCCCATCCACCATGCCCACCCCAGTACTGAACGGTGGTGATCGCAGCCGGCTCCGAAGCGGCAGGGGGTGCGAACGCAGGCATGGCGGTGGCCGGACTTCCGGCCGCGAGGCCGCACGCGAGGGCAGCCACCACGATTGAGGCCTTGACGGCCCGCATCGATCCCATGGGGGATGTGGTCATGGTCGGATCCTATCTCGAACGAGCGGGCGCCTCCCGCTCTCACCTCGGAGATAGAGGGAAAGCCCTGAACCCAGCCCCAGCTCGCCCTTCAGCTCCCGTTCGGATTTGATCTTCCGGGCGTATGGGTCAGGGGCGGCGGTAGACCCAGACGCGGGCAGGCGGCAGGTTGAGCCAGACCCGATTCGATCGGCTCGCCGTGTAGGTGCCGGCATCGCAGCGTGCCGGGATGGGCGGCACCACAGCGTAGGTGAATTGTACGAACGGCGCACTGGCGTGCATCATCGCGTGAGCAGCGTTGAGCAGATCGAGGCGTTGCTCCAGGGGTTTTGTGAACAGCGGCAGGCTTGAGACCATCGCTGCAGCTTTGTCCGACAGCATCGCGCCGAGGGTCTCGCGGATGTTGTAAGCGTCACCACGGACGATCGTCGCGCGCGGGAAGCGTTTCTGGAGAAGCTTGCAGAAATCGGGATTGTACTCGACCAGGATCAGACGCTCCTGTTCGATGCCGCGGCGGATCAGGGCTTCCGTCACCGGACCCGTACCGGGACCGAGTTCGATTACCGGACCGGTAACGCGCGGGTCGACATAGGACGCCATGGTCCGCGCGAGCATCTTGCCCGAGGGGGTCACGGCTCCGGTGACGAGCGGTCGCTCGAACCAGGAGCGTAGAAATCGCGCCTCGTCCTCCAGCGGGTCCCGTCGCGTACGGTTGGCACCGGAGGCGAGGTCGGCTTTTGCGCTGGGGCGGCGTAGCGGCGGCAAGACCCTATGTCCTCAGATCACGGGTGGGAGGGAAAGGCTAGACGACGAAGCTCTTCGGCAGTCAAGCTCGCATCCATGGAACAGGCCCCGGCGCACACAACGATTGGGGTGGCGATGCCGGCACGCCACATCCGATAACCGGGGCCGCGTCAATTTGATCCGCAGGTTTGTGATGACTCAAGTACGGGCAGTACCGCCAAGTCCGTCGAAAAAGTCCTTAACCTTCGAAAAGAAGCCTGCACTCTCCGGATGGTTCTCATCCGACGCAGTTTGATCGAATTCCTGGAGAAGTTCACGCTGGCGCTTGGAGAGGTTCTGCGGCGTCTCGACAAAAACCTGAATGTAGAGATCTCCAACATCGCGTGAGCGAAGCACCGGCATGCCCTTAGCCTTGATGCGGAACTGCTTCGCCGTCTGGGTACCCGCCGGGATCCGAACCTGCGTCTGCGAGCCGTCGATCACCGGAACGGTGATCTCGCCGGAAAGGGCGGCGGTCACCATCGAGATCGGCACGCGGCAGAACAGGTCCGCCCCATCCCGCTGGAAGAACTCGTGCGGCTTGATCGACAGGAAAACGTAAAGGTCGCCTGCCGGTCCGCCTCGCAGGCCGGTCTCGCCCTCCCCGGCAAGGCGGATCCGCAGTCCATCATCGACACCAGCCGGCACATTGATAGAGAGCGTGCGCTCCCGTGTGACGCGACCCGCCCCACTGCAGGCCGTGCAGGGATCGTCGATCACCTCGCCGCGCCCATGGCAATTCGGACAGGTGCGTTCGATCGCGAAGAAGCCTTGCGCCGCGCGCACGCGGCCGTATCCACCACAGGTCTGACAGGGGCGCGGCTTCGAGCCCGCCTTGGCACCGGACCCGGAGCAGACCTCACAGGTGACCGACGTCGCCATCTTGATGGTCTCGGCCTTGCCGCTGAAGGCTTCCTCCAAGGAAATCTCGAGATTGTACCGAAGATCGGCGCCCCGCTCCCGGGCGGGGCCACTGCGTGTGCCGCCACGTCCAGCTCCCGGAGCCGCGCGACCGTCGCCGAAGAAATTGTCGAAGATATCCGACATGAAGTCGCCGAATTCGTTGCCGAACCCGGGTCCTCCCCCGCCGCCCTGCTGGAAAGCCGCATGGCCGAAACGGTCGTAGGCTGCGCGTTTTTGGCCGTCCGAAAGGCACTGATAGGCTTCGTTGAGTTCCTTGAACTTGAGCTCGGCCTCCGAATTCCCGGGATTGCGGTCCGGGTGGTAGGTCATGGCAAGTTTACGGAAGGCGATCTTCATCTCGCCGTCGGTTGCGGTCTTGGAGACGCCCAGAATCTCGTAATAGTCCCGCTTCGACATTCCCGTCCTCAAAGTCCCCCGGCGCGCCGATCCAACGGGACCGCGCCGTCTTCATGATTGCAGGAGCGCTGTCCCGACCCCATCGCACACGTGGAAGGGACCCAGACATGACACGGGGCCGGATCGCTCCGGCCCCGCTTTCAGATGCAGGCGTTATGCCCGCTTCTTCTGGTCCTTGTCATCGACTTCTTGGAAGTCGGCATCGATGACGTCGTCCTTCTTCGCCTCGTCGGCGCCCGGTGCGGCACCCGCCTCACCGGCCTGGTTGGCGGCGTACATTGCCTCGCCGAGCTTCATCGAAGCCTGCATCACATCGGTGGTTCGCGCCTTGATGACCTCGACGTCCTCGCCCTCAAGAGCGGTCCGCAAAGCGGTGATCGCAGTCTCGATGGCACCCTTGTCGTCGGACGAGACCTTGTCGCCATATTCTTTCACCGATTTCTCGGTGGCATGGACGAGGCTCTCACCCTGGTTCTTCACCTCAACCAGTTCTCGGCGCTTCTTGTCGGCCTCGGCGTTTGCTTCGGCGTCCTTCACCATCCGCTCGATGTCGGCATCCGACAGGCCGCCCGAGGCCTGGATCCGGATCTGATGCTCCTTGTTCGTCGCCTTGTCCTTGGCCGTCACGTTGACGATGCCGTTGGCGTCGATGTCGAATGTCACCTCGATTTGCGGCATGCCGCGCGGCGCCGGGGGAATGCCCATCAGGTCGAACTGGCCGAGCAGTTTGTTGTCGGCCGCCATCTCGCGCTCGCCCTGGAAGACCCGGATCGTGACCGCGTTCTGATTGTCCTCGGCCGTCGAGAAGGTCTGGGACTTCTTCGTCGGGATCGTGGTGTTGCGGTCGATCAGGCGGGTGAAGACGCCGCCAAGGGTCTCGATGCCGAGCGACAGCGGCGTGACATCGAGGAGCAGCACATCCTTGACGTCGCCCTGAAGCACGCCGGCCTGGACGGCAGCACCGATCGCCACGACCTCGTCCGGATTGACGCCCTTGTGGGGCTCCTTGCCAAAGAACGACTTCACGACTTCCTGGATCTTCGGCATGCGGATCATGCCGCCGACGAGAACGACTTCATCGATCTCGGACGCCGAAACACCCGCATCCTTCAGCGCCTTGCGGCACGGTTCGATCGTCCGCTGGACGAGATCGTCCACGAGCGACTCGAACTTGGCGCGGCTGAGCTTCAGCGCGAGATGCTTCGGTCCCGAAGCGTCGGCCGTGATGTAGGGCAGGTTGATCTCGGTTTGCGTCGCCGAAGACAACTCGATCTTCGCCTTTTCGGCCGCCTCCTTCAGGCGCTGAAGCGCGAGCTTGTCCTTGGTCAGGTCAATGCCCTGTTCACGCTTGAACTCCGCCGACAGGTACTCGACCACGCGGTTGTCGAAGTCTTCTCCGCCGAGGAAGGTGTCGCCATTGGTGGACTTCACCTCGAACACGCCGTCGCCGATCTCAAGGATCGAGACGTCGAAGGTGCCACCGCCCAGATCGTAGACCGCGATGGTGCCGGCCTTCTTCTTGTCCAGGCCGTACGCAAGGGCCGCCGCGGTGGGCTCGTTGATGATACGCAGCACTTCGAGACCAGCGATCTTGCCGGCATCCTTGGTGGCCTGACGCTGGGCATCGTTGAAGTAGGCCGGTACGGTGATCACGGCCTGGGTCACGGGCTGCCCGAGGTGTGCCTCTGCCGTCTCCTTCATCTTCTGAAGGGTGAAGGCCGAGATCTGCGACGGCGAGTATTTCTTGCCGTCCGCCTCGACCCAGGCGTCGCCGTTGTCGCCGCGCACGATCGAGTAGGGAACCAGGCCCTTGTCCTTCTGCGTCATCGGGTCGTCATACGTACGACCGACGAGACGCTTGATGGCGAAGAAGGTGCGCTCGGGGTTCGTAACCGCCTGGCGCTTGGCCGGCTGGCCGACGAGTCGCTCGCCCTCGTCGGTGAAGGCAACGATGGACGGCGTGGTCCGCGCACCTTCCGAATTCTCGACGACCTTGGGCTGCGTGCCCTCCATGACGGCCACGCAGGAATTGGTGGTGCCGAGGTCGATACCGATAACCTTACCCATGGTGGGATCCCTCTGTTGTCGTTTGGTCAAGCAGACCGCCGAGCCCCGAAGCAGCTCGGCCCATGGCTGTGCGAAACTGAATGTATGAGAACGGGTTCGGGCACCGGTTCGCGCCCCGGAACGGTGCGGAGCCGGGTCTTAATCCCGCGTCTCGGCCGATATAAGAAGGGTGCCTCAGGGCCGCAAGGCGAAGTGCCGCGACGAGGTGCATCCGATCCCGGCAAAACGCGTTACCCGTCTCAGCGCCTTGGAGTTTCCAAGGTGTCGTGTCTGCCGTTCGCTCACGCTGCGGATCGGATCGTGCCACGGCTTCAGACTAGGATCCGCTCAGTGCTAAAGTGTCGTCGCCGCCGTGGCTGGGCGGTTCACGCATGGTAAGCATGAGGTAAACATGCTTGGCTGCGCAGTCCTGTACCTCCCCTGCCATAGGCCCGAAAGTCTCGATGCGTCTGACCCGCGTGCTTCTCCTTCTGCCGGTGCTGGCGTTGATGCCTCAACCGACATCCGCTCAGTCGTTCTTCGAGGAGTTGTTCGGTATCGGGCGTGCTGCCAAGCCTCCGGTACCGCCGCGTGGGGTTCCCACCGCACCCGGGGCTCCGCCGCCGGGAGCGCCGGGCGAAGCGCCGCCGCCAGCCGCCGATATCCCTCGTGCCCCTCCGGCGCCGCGGCAGCCCGTGGTGCTCAAGGCTCCATCGGAGGAGAGCGTGATGGGTCAGGACCTGCAGCTCAATGGCCTCAATGGAAGCCTCAGGCTGGAAAAGGCAGGCGGTGGCACGACGGCCCGGATCACCCTGCCCGGCAACAAGATTTCGCAGCCGGTCGAGACCTGTAAGGTTCCCCTGAACGGCGGCGCGTCGATCGCGGTCTCCTCCGAAGGACGTCCGGAGGGTGTCAGCCGCTTTGAAATAACGGGTGGGGAGTGCCCCCTGCGCTTCGAGGTGCTCGACGGCGCCGTGCTGGTTCGGTCGCTCTCCGGGCCGAATTGCACCTTTGCGGCAGACGATTGCGCCACGACCCCGAACGGCCTCTGGGGGCCTGCCGCCGCGACCTTGCTTCCACGGGCCGGCGAGTTCGAGGCTGCGCGCGGCGGAGCCGATCGGGCGGTACGAGAAAACTACAAGCTGATGAGCCAGCGTCTCCGGGGCTCGGATCTGCGTCCGGTGGTGACGGAGCAGGCCGCCTTTTCCTCGGATCGCGAGCAGATGTGCCGGACGTACGCCCGAGAGGGCACGCACGGTTTCTGCAATCTACGCTTCACCGAAGCGCGGGCGCTCGCCCTCGCCACCCGTCTTGGCGTCACGATCGGCACGGCGGCACCGAGCGCCTCGGCGGCCCCACCCCGCCCGCGCCGTAAGCCCCCGGTGGAAGGCATGAACCCCGACTCCGGTGGAGCACCCTTCGTCGAGCCATAAAACTTGGCTTAGCTCAGCTATGGCCCGCGCTGACGGAGAGCATCGCGAGGTCGATGCCGTTGTTGCGAAGAGTACGCTCATATTTGGCGTCGAGCGCCGTATGGAAGATCATGTCGGGATCGGCCGGGCAAACCAGCCATCCGTTGGCCAGGATCTCATCCTCCAGTTGGCCAGCCTGCCACCCGGCATAACCGAGGGCCAGGACCGCGCTTGCGGGACCATCGCCCGCCGCGATCGCCCGCAAGATGTCGACGGTCGCAGTCAGGCAGATCCCGTCATCGATGATCAATGTCGATTGATCGATGTGGAAATCATCGGTGTGGAGGACGAAGCCGCGCTTGGCATCGACCGGGCCACCCATCAGGACGGGCATGTGCCCGACGCGCTCACGAAGGCGGATGGCGTCGGTTTCGCTGGCGATGTCGAGCTGAATCAGCAGGTCCGGCATATTGAGGTCGGATACCGCCTTGTTCAGGATGATCCCCATCGCTCCATCGGCCGAATGGGCGCACAGGTAGATGACCGAACGCGCGAACCGCGAGTCCGTAAGCCCCGGCATCGCTACCAGGAACTGACCGTCGAGATAGGCGGGATCACCCGCACGGGGTCGAGGCGTCTGCATGCCGGCATGCTACGCCGCATGGCGGCTTTGTCCAGGGCGCAGCCGTGTCGGATGGGCCACCGGGTCACGTCCGAGGCCGGCCGCACTCGACGCAACAGATCTGCACCTCGACACGCTAACTCCTGCGAGCTAGACGGTTTTTCGTGGGGCTCGAGCGCGGTGCGAAGCGGGCCTGCGCGGCGGGGCAACGGGTTCCGCACGGCCGGAATGCGTGGCACGACCAGGGTCCCGATGGTTCGGGTGCCCCAGCGATCTTCAGGAGACGACGGATGACCATTCAGGTTGGCGACCACCTCCCCCAGGTGACGTTTCGTGTGAGCGGCACGGACGGACCGGAAGCCAAGACCACCGATGACCTCTTCAAGGGGCGCCGCGTTGTTCTCGTCGGCGTCCCGGGCGCCTTCACGCCCAGCTGTCACCGCAACCATCTGCCCGGTTTTGTCGAGAAGCAGGCGGAGATCAAGGCACGGGGCATCGACGCGATCGCAATCACCTCCGTCAACGACGTGTTCGTTCTCGACGCCTGGCAGAAGGCCAGCGGTGCAGAGAGCCTCGAGTTTCTCGCGGACGGCAACGCCGAGTTCGCCAAGGCCATCGGCCTGGACATGGATGGCGCCGGTTTCGGCCTTGGGCCTCGTTCGAAGCGCTACGCCATGCTCGTCGATGACGGCGTCGTCCGCATCCTGAACGTGGAGGATTCCCCGGCCAAGACCGAGATCTCGGGCGTCGATGCCCTGCTCAAGGTAATCTGAAGATCCTTCGCCTCCGGGCACCTCTCTGACGCCCGACGATTCCGCACCATCCTGTGCCCCATGTGGCGGGCTCAGGGTGGTGGGGCAGTGAGCCGTCGGTGTCGTCAGGCCGAGGCCACCCCGCCCCAACCGTAATCCCGCGCGTGCGTGATGCTCCGGTGGAAGGTCAGCCGGCGGTCGTATTCCAGCGGGTCCTTCGGCTGAACCAGGGCTCCCGGCGGCACGTTGAGCCAGTCGACGAGGCGGGTGAGCAGGAAACGCAGGGCGGCACCCCGGCACAGGATCGGCAAGGCTTCGACCTCTGCGGGGGTCAGCGGACGCACCGCCTCGTAGCCCGCGATCAGCGCCGCGCCCATCTCGCGATGGAACGTGCCGTCTGCGTCGAAGCACCAAGCATTCAGGCAGATCGCGAGATCGTACGCGAACGCGTCGGTGCAGGCGAAATAGAAATCGATCAGGCCCGACAGATCGTCGCCGATGAAAAAGACATTGTCGGTGAACAAGTCGGCATGGATCACCCCGGAGGGCAGTCCCGAGGGCCAGCCGGCCTCAAGGATGGCAAGGTCGCCGGCGATGCGCTCGCCGAGGCCCGGCGAGACTCTATCTGCCTCTGGCTCCGCCAGATGAAACAGCGGCTCCCAGGCTTCCACTGAGAGATTGTTGGCGCGACGCATGCCAAAGTCGGCGCCGGCGGCGTGCAGACCCGCAAGCGCTCCGCCGAGGGCCCGGCAATGGTCGATCCCGGGGCGCTTGACCGATACGCCCTCAAGAAACGTGACGATCACCGCCGGCTTGCCGCAAAGCTCTCCCAGTGCGATCCCGGCCCGGTCGCGGATCGGCTGCGGGCAGGCAAGGCCCCGCGCAGCGAGATGCTCCATCAGGTTCAGGAAGAACGGCAAATCGTCGGCGCGCACCCGCTTTTCGTAGAGGGTGAGAATGAAGGTGCCGCCGGTGGTGTGTAGGAAGTAGTTGGTGTTCTCCACTCCTTCGGCGATGCCCTTGTACGACAGCAGGGTGCCGATGTCGTAGGCGGCCAGGAAGGCGGTCAGCGCCGCGTCGGAGACCTCTGTGTAGACAGCCACTGCGCTTCGCTTGAATTCTCAGGGACGAAAAGGACAAGGGCGCCAGATGGCGCCCTTGCTGACGGCAATTTTCCAAATGGACGTGAGGCTTATTCGGCGGCTTCGCTGCGCAACTCGCGTGGCAGCGGGAAGGACATGTCCTCCACGACCGTCGACACCGTATCCACCGTGACCGTGTAACGGGCCGCGAAGGCGTCGATGATTTCCTCGACCAGCACCTCTGGTGCGGAAGCGCCAGCCGTGAGGCCGAGCTTGCGAATGCCTTCGAAGGCAGGCCAGTCGATCTCCTCGGCCCGCAACACCAGGCGTGTGATGGGGCAGCCGACGCGTTCGGCGACCTCCCGCAGGCGCTGCGAGTTCGACGAGTTCGACGAACCGACCACGATGACGGCGTCGACCAGCGGTGCCACCTGCTTCACCGCTTCCTGGCGATTGGTGGTCGCGTAGCAGATGTCGTCCTTGTGCGGCCCGGTGATGGTCGGGAACTTCTTCTTGAGCGCTTCCACGATGTGATGGGTGTCGTCAACCGACAGGGTCGTCTGCGTCACCCAGGCGAGGTTGTCGCGGTTCTCCGGCTCGAGGGCCGCGATCTGCTCCAGATCCTCGACCAGAGTGATCGAGCCTTTCGGCAACTGACCCATGGTCCCGACGACCTCGGGGTGGCCGGAATGGCCGACGAGCAGCACATGGCGCCCGCGCTTGTGATGGATTTCCGCCTCGCGGTGGACCTTGGTCACCAGCGGGCAGGTCGCGTCGATGGTGGTGAGACCGCGGGAATCGGCGTTGTGAGGAACGGTCTTGGCCACGCCATGGGCCGAAAAGATCACCGGGGCGGAGCCGTCGGGAACCTCATCAAGCTCGCGCACGAACACTGCGCCCTTCCGCTTCAGGCTCTCGACCACGTACTTGTTGTGGACGATCTCATGACGGACGTAGACCGGAGGTCCGTATATGGCGAGCGCCCGCTCCACCACGTCGATCGCCCGCACCACACCGGCGCAGAAGCCACGTGGTGCGCAAAGCAGGATCTCCAGGGGCGGCTTGACCGCTTCGCCGGAAACGGGGGAGGTCGTCAGATTCGCGTCGCTCATGATAGCCGGGATGTGGCGAGGCGGGGACGCCCCTGTCAACCTGTCATAGCGGAAAACTCCCGGACAGGCACCTGCGGTGCCACGAAAGCGGGTCCGTATGGCGTTCAAGCGTCGGAGGACGCGCCAGGAACATGCCCTCGGGTCGCCGGAAGGGGGCGTACGGCCGCGCATTCGGCCAAGGCTGCTTTCAGCAGGGGGACCATCCGGGGATCGGCACACTGGGCCACGTTGAAGCGCAGGAAGCGGTTGCTCAGCGACGACGGGCTGAAGGCTCCCCCCGGGGCGAGCACGAGCCCGCGTGCCAGGGCGCACCGGGCGACATCGGCCGAGTCGAGGCCGTCGGGCAGACGCATCCAGAGGAAGAACCCGCCTGACGGCTCCAGCCAAGCCTTGAGGCCGCAGCCCTCCAGCTGCCGCAGGGCCGGCGCCATGGCCCGTCCGAGCTTCTCCCGGACGTCTGCGAGGTGCCGACGATAGGTCCCATCGGTGAGGAGGCCATGCATCAGGCTCGCCGACAGATGGCTGTTGCCCAGGCTCATGGCGAGCTTCAGGTCGACGAGCGGCTCAACCCAATCATCGCGCAGGGCGATGAACCCGCAGCGGATGGCAGCGGAAAGGGTCTTCGAGAAGCTGCCGATCTGGATCACCCGCTCGAGCCCGTCGAACCCGGCAAGGCGCGGAGACGGCTCACTCTCGAAATCCCCGAAGATGTCGTCCTCGATGATGAGGGTGTCGTGCGCTTCGGCAAGCTTGAGGATGCGGTGCGCAACAGCGGGGGAAAGGGTCGAGCCGGTGGGGTTCTGGAGCGCGGAATTGATGACGTAGAAGCGCGGCCGGTGTTCGGCCAGCAGCGCCGCGAAGGCTGCCAAATCGGGGCCGTTCGGCGTCAGCGGCACGCCCAGGATCCGCGCCCGCTGTGCCCGAAGCAGGGCGTGGTAGTTGAAGTAGCAGGGGTCATCGACCAGCACGGTATCGCCCGGCTCAAGCAGGAAGCGGCAGAGCAGATCCAGGGCCTGCGTTGCCGAATCGACCAGCACGACCTGGTCGGCGCCCGCCTCCACCCCCTTCTCGGCCAGACGCCGGGCGATCTGCGCGCGCAAGGGCGGAAAGCCGAGGGGCTGATCGTGTGCGACGAGGTTCGTTTCGGCTCCGCGTGCGAGCTGTCGCAGGCCTCGACGGACTGCCTCATCAGGCATCCAGGCTGGGGGAAGCCAGCCCGACCCCGGCATGACCAGATCCGAGCCGGCCTGCATCGATTGCCGGGTGATCCACAGCGGGTCGACCGCACGATCGAGTTGCGGACCCACTGCCTTGAGGCAGAGCGGGCGCAACTTTCCGGCCACGTAGAAACCGGAGCCTCGACGCGCGACGATCGCCCCCTCGGCTCCGAGGCGGTCATAGGCTTCGACGACCGTGGACTTGGAGACACCCATGGCTTCCGCGAAGGCTCGCACGGAGGGGAGGCGTGCCCCCGGCATGATCTGACGCGCGTCGATTCTCTCGGTGATGACGGCCGCGACGGTCTCGACCAGCGTCGGTGCCGATTGCGGAACGGCCTTCATCTGTCCTGCTCCTTGTCCCGGACAATTTGACCAGATTGTACTGGATTGTCCCTGTCGGCGCCAGGACCGTCGCCGCACTGTTCGGCATTGGCGCTCGCGACTGACGCGCGGCGGCTTTGCACGCGCATCAAGGAGGACGCGCATCATGGACACCATCACCACAACCCAGAGGAAAGGGACGATCATCCGTTACGGACATTCAGCTGCGGTCCGAGCGGCAGCGGTGCGATGCAGGGTTTGGGTGCTTGGTTTGAGGACCGCCATCGCCGAGGGCCTGTCACGGGCCGCTCTCAACCGCCGCGTGGTCCGACAACTCTCGGTGATGTCCGATCGAGAGTTGAAGGACATCGGCCTAATCCGCCAGGACGTGTGGGATTCGGAAATGCTGCTGCTGGAAGGTGATGCATCGAGCTTCCTGATCGGACGTCGTGAGGAGCGTCGACGGGGCCGTGGCCGCATTTCGTTCGAGACGCGGTCTCCGCGCGATCGCTGAGAGGCGTGGTGGCACCGACTCTGCCCATAGCAGCCGGGACGGTGTGAGGTGATGATTCGCACCGCTGGACCCAGCCCCGGATGCCATCGGGATACCCGTGGACGTGACGGATGGCCCGGCCGTGGGTAAGACGGGCCTGCCCGGCACTCCAGGATCACGTTTGATCGAGGTTGGCCTCCTTCAGCCCTGGATTCCTCCAGTCTCGGATTTCTCCAGTCTCGGATTCCCATGGCAAGCGCCACGACCCATGTCAGCTTCCTGCCACCCGTGCTGACATTTCTGTCGGCGGCGGTCATCGGCGTCCCGATCTTCCGCCTCATCGGGCAGAGCGCTGTACTGGGCTACCTCGTGGCCGGCGTCGTGATCGGCCCGTTCGGTTTCTCGCTCATTGCCGAGCCCGAGACGGCCGCCAGCGTTGCGGAACTCGGCGTCGTGCTACTGCTCTTCATCGTCGGGCTCGAACTGCAGATCTCGCGCCTCGTCTCGATGCGCCGCGACATCTTCGGGCTCGGCACCACGCAACTGCTCGTCTGTTCGGCGGCGCTCGCAGGTGTCGGCATCCTCATGGGAGCGAAGCCCTCCGCCAGCCTGCTCATCGGCATCGCGCTCGCACTGTCGGCGACGGCCGTCGCGCTGCAATTGCTGGAGGAGCGAGGCGATCTGGGGTCGCCCTATGGTGGGCGCGCTTTCGCGGTGCTGCTGTTCCAGGACATTTCGGTCGTCGCCATCCTGGCGCTGATGCCGCTCTTCGCCTCTTCGGGCATGGGCGGAGGCGATGGTTGGCTCCTCTCGGCCCTGCAATCCACCGGAACCGTCGGGGCTGCGATCCTCGCCGTTGTGCTGGTCGGCCGCTACGGCCTCAATCCGTTCTTCGGCCTGCTGGCGGCCAGCGGCGCCCGCGAGGTGATGACGGCGGCGGCCCTCCTGGTGGTGCTCGGCACCGCGATGCTGATGGAGCATGTCGGGCTGTCGATGGCGATGGGCGCCTTCCTGGCGGGCGTGCTGCTCGCCGAGTCGAATTTTCGGCACCAGCTCGAGGCCGACATCGAGCCGTTCCGCGGCATGCTGCTCGGCCTGTTCTTCATGAGCGTGGGCATGTCGATCGACGGAGGTCTGTTGAAGTCGGAATGGCCGACCCTTCTCGGGGCGACGGCCGGCGCGATTCTGCTGAAGGTGGCGCTGGTGGCGGGGCTGTTCCGCCTGTTCGGCTCACCCTGGCTCGATGCTGTGCGCGGGGGCGCGATCCTCGCGCCGGCGGGCGAATTCGCCTTCGTGCTGCTCCCGGCAGGCGGTGAACTCGGTCTGATCGATTCGGCCAGCACGCGCTTCGCCGTCGCGCTCGCCGCCCTCACCATGCTGGTCGGTCCGGTCGCCGCAAAGGCCCTCGACACCGTGCTCGCCCGCCGTCCCGAAGGCCCCGAGGCGATGCCGGAAGCCATCGAGAGTACCGAGGCCCGCGTCCTCGTCGTGGGCTTCGGCCGGTTCGGTCAGATCCTGACTCAGGTTCTCCTGGCCGAGGGCATCAGCGTCACGGTGATCGACAAGGATGTCGAACAGATCCGCAGCGCATCGCGCTTCGGCTTCCGCATCTATTATGGCGACGGAACCCGCCTCGATGTGCTGCGTGCCGCCGGCATCGGCCGGGCCGAACTCCTCTGCGTCTGCGTCGACGACGGCGAGGCGGCCCTGAAAATCATCGACATCGTCCACGAGGAGTTCGCGACCGTGCGGACCTACGTCAGGGCCTATGACCGCATGCATGCGGTGGAACTGATGAATCGAGACGTGGATTTCCAACTGCGTGAGACGGTCGAATCCGCTCTCGCCTTCGGACGCGCGACCCTGGAAGGTCTCGGCCTCAGCGCCGAGGCTGCGGCCGCGACGGCCGAGGATGTTCGCAAGCGCGACGTCGCCCGTCTCGTGCTGCAACAGGCCGGCACCCTGCCGGACACGACGATCTGGACGCGCGGCGTGTCCGAGATCAAGCCGGAGCCGCTGACCGAGCCTCAACGTCCGTCACGCGCGCTCAACGCCGAGACCCGCGATATCATCGGCTCGAAGAAGCGGGAGGCGGCCACCCGCACCCTCGAAGTGCACGACGTCCACCAGGATGTTCGCTCGGATGCCTGATCGGATGGCTGAAGTGACCCGAAGCGGTTCGGCGCGCTTCGTCGAAGGCTCGATCCTGCGCCATGTCGTGACGATGAGCGCCACCGGTTCGGTCGGACTGATGGCAATCTTCGTCGTCGACTTCCTGTCTCTCCTCTACGTCTCCAAGCTCGGTGATCCGACCCTCACGGCGGCCGTCGGCTTTGCCACCATCGTCCAGTTCTTCGCGATCGCCATCAATATCGGCCTGATGATTGCGGCCGGCGCCCTGGTTTCACGGGCAATCGGCGCCGACGATGGAGAGGGCGCCCGTCGGCTGGCGACCTCTGGCACCATCCACGGCATCGTCGTGTCGGGGCTTCTCGTGCTCGGGATGCTGCCGTTCCTGCCGATGTTCCTGGGCTGGATCGGGGCCGATGCCGAGACCCTGCCGGTGGCGACGCGCTTCCTCTGGATCACGCTGCCGTCGAACCTGCTGATGGGACCCGGCATGATGTTTTCCGGCCTGTTGCGCGCCGTTGGCGCTGCGCGTCAGGCCATGTACGTCACGCTCGGGGGGGCGATCGTGACCGCCGGCCTCGACCCGCTGCTGATCTTTGGCGCGAGCCTCGGCGTCGACGGGGCGGCCATCACGACCTGCTTTGCGCGCGCGACCTTCGCCATCATCGGCCTCTGGGGCGTGCGTCAGCATCGAATGCTCGCCCGGCCGCGCCTCGCCCACGTGATCGCGGATGCGCCCGTCGTCATGCGCATCGCCCTACCCGCCGTCTTGACGAACCTGGCGCCCTCCGTGGCCAGTGCCTTCATCGCCCATGCGCTGGCGCAGTTCGGCGCCGTCGCAGTGGCCGGCAATGTTGTGGTGGACCGGCTGACCCCGGTGGCCTTCGGTGGCTTGTTCGCGATGTCGGGGTCGATCGGGCCGATCCTGGGCCAGAACTGGGGCGCGGGACGCTTCGACCGGATGCGCGGCGTTCTGCGTGACGGCACCCTGGTGACGGCGGCTTACGTGCTGGTGGTCTGGCTCGCCTTGGCACTGGGAGCGGCTCCTCTGATCAGGCTCTTCGAACTTCAGGGCGTCGCGGCCGACCTGTTCGGGTTCTTCTGCCTCGTGAGCGGCGGTGTCTGGTTCTTTACCGGGCTCCTGTTCCTGGCGAACGCCTCGTTCAACAACCTCGGTTTCCCGTTCTATTCGACCGCTCTGAACTGGGGCCGCGCCACGTTGGGAACCGTGCCGCCGGCCCTGATCGGCGCGCATTACTACGGACCAAAGGGCGTGATCGCGGGGGTCGGTGCCGGCTCCGTCCTGTTCGGTCTGGCCGGCATCGTTCTTGCCTTCCGCACCGTCGTGACGCTCGAGCGGCAGGCGGGCGCTAAGGTCGTCCAGGCGCCCGCCGTCGAAGTGCCCACTCCAGGGCCCGACGCTGCCCGGGCGGCCGCGCCGGCGCAATCCGGTGCCCTGGTCTGAAGGCTCGACCCACGAGGTGCCGGGACATCAGGTTCTGCCCGGCTGCGTCTCCGCGATGGTATCGAGGACCAGGTTGGGAGAGACATCCTGCTTGAGTTCGCCGACCTCCGCGTCCGCCTCCGTGGCGATGCCGAGATGATCTGTGATCGCCGACACCAGCGTGACCAGCTTCGTGACCTCATGCTCGGCCAGAAGTCCGATATGCAGATCGAGGTCGGCGCGCTTGTCGGCTGCGGCCGCCATGCGGTTCTGGCTGATCAGCACGAAGGTCGAGAGGAAGATCGCCTCCACCGATGCGGAAGTGCCGAGGATGACGAAGCTCGCATCCCATCTCGGTAGGACCGGCAGGAGGCCGGTGTTGATCAGCGTCCAGAGACCGAACACCACCACGTGCAAGACGACAAAGGGCATGCTGCCGGTGAAGCGGGTGATCGTTTCAGCGATCCGGTCCGCCGCGCTCGACCGGCGCTCATCGGCCGCGCGCCGCTGCTGCAAGGCCTCGATGTTGCGCGCTAGAGCGTTTTCCACGATCCCTGAGTCGTTGCGGCGAGGTGAGCGTTGATCCCTGAAGGTTCGTCAGGGAGATCGCCATGGCCCGTGCCTACAGTCACGATCTGCGCATTCGCGTCCTGGACGCAGT